>JAQYVR010000276.1 GCA_030145395.1 Desulfobacteria bacterium | reverse complement strand
ACTTGCCGATGCGCTCAATGGGAGTGACCACCAGCGGGTTTTCAGGTAGCCGCTCATCTACCGGCGGCAACTTCCCTTGCTGCACAAGCTTTGCCAGCATCGGGGCTTCGTTGTAATTACCTTTTGAAAACGTTGTGGTTGCCGCCAACAGCAGGGTGCAGACTGCAAGCACGACCGGTGCAAAGACAAAAATTCTTTTCTTTCTTGTCATCTCGGTTCCTCCTTTGCTAAATTGTTGTATCTTGAACAAACTAAAGCATTGATAAGGTCAACTTGTCAAGGACAATAACTAATAGCGCTTGCTATTAGTTCAATTTAGGATTAAATGTCTATTAAAGACATGTCCGGCAAAGATATGCCCAGCAGTTTTGCTGTCAAAATATAAAACCACTCAAATTAGGATCTAATAAATAGCATGTCCAGAACCACTTTATTTTCGATCGTGCGCCAGAAGAATATTGCCTCGGTATTGAAGGTGCTTCATTTAGAGCGTAGAGCGTCGCGTGCCAGAATCTCCTCTTTAACAGGCATTTCCCGATCTACGGTGTCCAATATAATTAGCAAGCTGGAAAAACTGCAGATTGTAGAGTATACGAATGAGCGTCGCGATCCTTCTCTCGTGGGCAGGCCCGGGGTATCGCTCCGGTTAAATCCAAAAGCGTTTTATGCCCTCGGGATAGAGATTAACGTATTCACTTCGAGAGCCATGCTAGTAGGGCTGGACGGAGGGGTCATAGGAAAACAGGACATTGAACTCAACGGCCGGTCCAATCCCGACCAGGTTCTATCCATCCTTGCTGAGGTAGCGGATCAGGTGATTTCTAAATCGGGGACTGATCGTGAACGGATCATTGGCATCGGTGTGAGCTTCATGGGACTGACAGATCATACCAAGGGTATCGTCATCCGCTCAACCAGTCTGCCGGAGTGGAACCGTGTGAATATTGTTGAGGGTTTCCAGGAGAGGCTCGCCTTCCCGGCGTATGTAGAAAACAATGCCAATGCAATGGTACTGGGGGAAACTCGCTTTGGAATCGGGCGGGGAAAAAACAATGTTCTGGGGGTGGCCATCGACGAGGGAATTGGCGGGGGGATTATCATTAACAAGCGGTTGTATATGGGTAGCCATGCTGCAGCCGGAGAGATCGGCCACATGAGTATCGTGCAGGCCGGACCGCTCTGTCATTGCGGGAACAGGGGCTGTTTACGCACCCTGACCAGTGAATCCGCCGTTGAAGCCAACGCGATTCGAATCTTCAAAACCGGTGTAAAGACCCTTCTGCGAGACAGGGAACACTTTGACTATATGAAAATCACAGTTCAGGACGTGATCGCGGCAGCTAGACGAGGGGATACCTGCTGCAAGGATATCATTTCTGAGGCTGGCTGGTATCTAGGTAAGGGTTTGGTTAATCTGGTGAATGTCCTGAACCCCGAAATGGTGATCTTAAACGAGGGTCCTTTACCATCCTTTGAGCCTTTCTTTGAAGAGGTGAAAAAGACCATTGCTGAGGGCTCGTATGCTGGGAAGCTGGGGACTCCGGAGCTGGCAATATCAGCCCTTGGTGAGGATGCTGTTTGTGTTGGTGCGGCCAGTGTAGTCATGGACCGGCTCCTGGCCGGGAACGAAAAGTAAACAGAGCACTTTCGGAGAAAATACATGGATAGAGTGGGCATAATTGGTTTGGGCAACATGGGAACAGGCATGGCTAAAAACCTACTGAAGAAGGGCTTCAAGCTCACGGTGTACGACATTCGTGACGAGGCTCTCAGGGAGATGACCGGTCTGGGTGCGGAGATCGCCACCTCACCGCGGCAAGTCGGGGAACAGTCGGAGGTCATATTCATTATGGTGCTGAACGGTGCCCAGGTCAAGGAAGCGGTATTGGGGAAGCAGGGGTTGCTGGAAGGAATCAAGCCTGGTGCGACAGTTATATTTAACTCCACAATTTTGCGCTCGACCATGATCGAAGTTGCAACCGTTCTCGAGGAGAAAGGAATCGATGTCATCGACTGTCCGGTCAGCGGCGGGCAGCCGGGAGCTGCTGCCGGCACCCTGACCATGATGGCTGCGGGAAAAAAAGAGGTTTTCCAGCACTGCCAAGACGTGCTCCAGGCGGTGGGGGAAAATATCTATCATGTCGGCGAGGAAATCGGAATGGGTCAGACTGTGAAGGGAGCCCTGTCAGCCCTTACCGGCTCCTGCTACGGTGGGATATTCGAAGCCCTGGTGCTGGGAACCAAGGCCGGTGTGAAACCGGAAATCCTGTACAATGTGATCAGCACCAGCATGGTGGGCAACGCCCTTTTCCGGGACACAGCCAAGCACATCATGGAGCGTCGCTTCGAAGGGGCGGGCGCGTGTATCCAGACCATGTACAAAGATCTGGGGATTACCCTGAGCATGGCCCGGGATAGTGGTGTGCCCATGTTCACCGCCAGCAGCGCGTATCAGTTGTTCCAGGCCGGTATAGCGCTCAGGCCGCAGGAGGACAACTGGACCATAATCAAGATACTGGAGGAAATCGCCGGCACCGAAGTAAAGGGCACCGTTGCCTTGGAGAAGGAGGATTAGGTAGTAGAATGAAAAATGACCAAACCGTACAATGGGGGATTATCGGTTGTGCCAGAATAGCCGCAACTGCCCTGATCCCCGGCATCATGAGCTCCGCCAATGGAGACGTCCTGGCCGTGGCCAGCAGAGGCTTGGAGAAGGCCCAAGAGTATACCCGCCAATTCGACATTCCCCGGGCTTATGGCAGCTATGAAGAGCTGCTGGACGATCCGGAAATTCAGGCGGTCTATGTGCCCCTGCCCAACAGCCTGCACAAGGAGTGGACCATCAAGGCCGCGCAGAAGGGCAAGCACGTGCTTTGTGAGAAACCGATCGCCTGCTGTGCAGCGGATGCTCAAGAAATGAGTGCGGCCTGCCGGGACAATGGTGTTCTCTTGATGGAAGCCTTTGCCCAAAGATTTCATCCCCAATACCAAAGAGCTCAAAAGCTGATCCGGGAAGGAAGAATCGGCAGATTACTGCGGATTACGGCCGCCATGTCCCGTTCTCTCTATCCCGCCGATGATATCAGGATGAACCCAAGCCTGTGCGGAGGGGCCTTGATGGATTTAGGCTGCTACTGCATCAACACCGCCCGCCATCTGGTCGGCGCCGAGCCGGTTTCGGTTTTCGCCACCCAGGAAATCGGTTCCAGCGGCGTAGATGAGAGAACCACAGGGACGCTGTATTTCCCCGGGGGTGAGATACTTCAGTTTGACACCAATCTGTATATGGAAGATATGCATTTCGAGCAGGGATGTACCGTCTACGGCGAAAAGAGAAATATCCATATCCCCCAGGCCTTCAGCCAAGTGGAGATACTCCGTTTCGGCCGCATGGTGGAAGCGGCTCTTTTCACGACCGATTACCGTATCGGCCGCTACCAAACAGAAACGGTCCGTATCGAAGCGGTGCATCAGTGGCAGCTGGAACTGGAGTTTTTTGCCGACAGGGTTCTCACCCAAAGACCCATCGAGCTGCC
>JAQYVR010000250.1 GCA_030145395.1 Desulfobacteria bacterium | reverse complement strand
CTCAAAAGCTATTGTGGGAAAGAACAGGCTATGCTATCAAACGATATCTTTTGCAACTTTAGTCCCTTAATTGTGAAATTCGTGCTTCTTCTGGGAGAAAACAATCTTGGAATCACCAATATCGAATGCCGAACAAGGAAGTGAGAAGGCAAAACTTCGACATTCAGAATTCCATGTTCATCATTTTACATTCTTGTCTGATTTCGGCTTGTCTGGGTTAGGATTTAGAGAGTTCGTCTATGCCTTGTCGACAGGGTGTCCAGGACAGGCCCAGTCAAATAGGAACAGCCTTCCATGAAGATGATAAGAACGGCCATCATACAGTTTGACATTCGCCGGGGCGACGTTGAATGGAATCTGAGAACAGCTAAACGGCGCATTGCTGCCCTGGCAAAACAGGGGGTCAAACTTGTTTTGCTTCCGGAGATGTGGTCCACTGGTTTTGCAAACCATCGCCTGAAGGAACTGTCTGAGACAACACCAGTGATTCTTGATGATTTGTCCCGGCTGGCAAGAGAGCAGCGTTTAACCATCATCGGATCTTTGCCTGAAAAGAGGAGAGGTAAAATCTACAACACCGCCTATGTTGTGGACAGGGACGGATCTATTGCGGGCATGTACAGGAAGGTTCATCTTTTCTCTTTAACCGGGGAGGACCGCTGTTTTGAAGCTGGCCGGAAAGCCGTAGTTTCCAAAACCTCTCTTGGGCCCATTGGTCTGATGATCTGCTATGATTTGAGATTCCCAGAGCTGTGCCGGTCTCTTGCACTGGATGGTGCCACCATTGTGGTGGTCATGGCTCAGTGGCCGGCGGAGCGTGTGGTTCACTGGGATGTCCTTCTAAGGGCTCGGGCCATTGAGAATCAACTTTTTGTCCTTGGCGCAAACCGATGTGGGAGAGACGGCGACCTTGTTTATGCAGGTCATTCACGTATTATATCTCCAAACGGAGAGATTATGGCGCGGTCCGGGAAACGGACAGCGACCCTGTCTGCGACAATCGATTTGCGCGTAGTGGAACGAACCAGAAAACACATTCCATGTTTGAAAGAGCGGGTGCCGCAAGCGTACAGGAACACCAAATGAATAATACACCTGTCCGCTTAACAAACTCGAATATCGAATATCGGCACCAAGTGTGTTCTCAATCCGACAATTTCTAAATTCTGTTGTTTCGGATTTTGTGCTTTGGTCATTCGTGCTTGTTTCGCGTTTCGCGTTTCGCGTTTCGAATTTCGGATTTCGAATTTTAAAATGGGATTTTGTTGATGGTTTGTTGGGTTTGAAGGCCATGGTGGTCGGCAGGTAAACTATTTGTTGTGAGATCCCTATGAGTGAGAAGATTTTGGATCGTAAGGTATTGAAAGAGACGGTCCAGTCCCTGAAGAAGGGAGGCAAGAAGATCGCCTTCACAAATGGCTGCTTTGAGCTCCTTCATGTTGGCCATGTTCAGTATCTGCAGGCGGCCAGGGCCGAGGGGGATATTCTTGTGGTGGGGGTGAATTCTGATCACTCTGTTCACCAGATCAAAGGACCAAAACGTCCGGTAGTGCCCGAAAACGAGCGTGCCGAAGTGTTGGCATCTCTGGCGTGTGTGGATTTCGTATCCCTCTTTGATGAGCCAGACCCTTTAGAGATAATCCGTGCCCTTTTGCCCGATGTTCTTGTCAAGGGGGCGGACTGGGCAGAGGATGCCATTGTGGGAAGAGATATCGTAGAGGCGCACGGTGGGCGAGTGGTTAGGATTCCGCTGACACAGGGTGCTTCTACCACAAGCATTATCGACAAGATCCTGGATAGTTACCGGGAATGAGTATTCATAATCTCTCACAGAGCGCGCAGAGGATGTTGCAGAAAAAGGTCGAGATATTGCATCATGTGCAGGTTGAGCCCGGCTATTTTAGGATGGGCTTGGCCTTTCCTGAACTGGCAAGGATCGCCCGGCCGGGACAGTTCGTTATGGTGAAGCTCCCCGACCGGAGTATTCCACTCCTGCGTCGACCTTTCTCCGTTCACAACCGCCTCGTTGAAAAGGGCGAGGTCTGCGGATTTGAGATTCTGTACAAAGTCGTTGGTCAAGGAACCCGGGCCATGTCCGGAATGATAGCCGGAGAGGTTTTAGACGTTCTGGGTCCCCTGGGAAAAGGGTTCTCTTACCCTGAGGGTATTAGCGATGCGTTTCTGGTTGGTGGTGGTATTGGAGTCGCTCCACTTTATTATCTTGCGCTCGATCTTGCAGAGCGTCGGAAGGTCAGGTCCACTGCCTTCGTAGGAGGTTGCTCTTCCTCTGATGTCCTGTGCCGCGAAGAATTCGAGCAAGCAGGTGCCAAGGTTTGTATTACAACAGAAGACTGCAGTCTGGGTGAAGAGGGTGTCATCACATCGCTAGTTCAAAAGGCCGTCGAAAGTGACGGCAAGCCGGATATAATCTATGCCTGTGGTCCGCGGGCCATGCTTAGATCACTCAGTGATATTGCTGGAGCCCACGATGTGCCGTGTCAGGTCTCTATGGAGACGGTCATGGCCTGTGGATTTGGGGTGTGCCTGGGATGTGTTTTGGAAAAGGCTGGTGGTGGTGAAGGCTATCTTCACGCGTGCACAGATGGGCCGGTCTTTGATTCGCGTACTATTGTCCTTGACTAGGATGATTCGCGTATTAATAGCGACAACATGCTGTCTTCAATTATGAATATCGAACAAGGAATTTCGAAATTCAATATTCTGTGTTTCTTGTCGGATTTTGCAGTTAGTTGGAAGAGGTAAGTAATGCAAAAAGAATACAACCCGAAATCTGTTGAGCTGAAATGGCAAAAAATCTGGGATCAGAGCCGATTATTCCGGGTTGAGGAAGACCAGCAGAAGGAAAAATACTATCTGCTTGAGATGTTTCCCTATCCATCGGGCAATATCCACATGGGACATGTGCGGAACTACGCTATCGGTGATGTTGTGGCGCGATACAAGCGCATGCAGGGTTATAATGTCCTTCACCCAATGGGGTGGGATGCCTTTGGGATGCCGGCCGAAAATGCCGCCATTGCCCATAAGGTGCACCCGGCCAAGTGGACATATCAGAATATTGACACAATGCGGGCCCAGTTACAGCGCCTTGGGTTCAGCTACGATTGGGACAGAGAGCTGGCGACATGTAAGCCTGAATATTACCATTGGGAGCAATGGCTTTTTGTCAAAATGTACGAGAAGGGTATGGTTTACAGAAGAAAGGCTTCTGTAAACTGGTGCGAAGACTGCCAGACAGTCCTGGCCAATGAGCAAGTGGAAGCGGGTTTGTGCTGGCGGTGCAGCCAGGTGATAGTCCAGAAGGAGTTAGACCAATGGTTCTTCCGTATCACCGATTATGCGGATGACCTTCTTGAGTATTGTGACAACCTACCGGGGTGGCCCGAAAAAGTGGTGACGATGCAAAGGAACTGGATCGGAAAGAGCGTCGGGGCAGAGATCCGGTTCCCCTTGGAAAACGGGGATGGTAATATCCCGGTCTTCACGACGCGGCAGGATACGGTCTTCGGTGCCACCTTTATGGTGATGGCTCCTGAACACCCTATGGTCATGAAGCTTACCACTGGAACCCCGCAAGAGGAAGAAGTCAGGGTGTTTGTTGAGCGGATGAGGGTCCAGGACAAAGTAAAACGGACCTCTGATGATTATGAGAAAGAAGGGGTCTTTGTGGGAGCTCATTGCATCAATCCTCTCACCAAGAGAAAGATGCCTATCTTTACAGCCAACTTCGCACTCATGGAATATGGAACGGGTGCAGTGATGGCAGTGCCGGCCCATGACCAGAGAGACTTTGAGTTTGCCCGGAAATACGGTCTGGAGATCGTTGTCGTGATACAGCCCAAGGGCCAGGCGCTTGAGCCGGAAACCATGACAGAAGCTTATGTGGATAAAGGGATAATGGTTCGATCCGGCCCATTCGACGGGTTGGAAAACATAGGCGCTCTTGAGATCATCGCAGACTATCTGGAAGAGAACAAAATAGGCACAAGAGCTGTCAACTTCCGGTTGAGGGATTGGGGAATTTCACGTCAGAGGTACTGGGGGGCTCCTATCCCCATGGTCTATTGCGAAAAATGCGGCGTTGTGCCGGTTCCGGAAGAAGACCTGCCAGTCATACTTCCCGAAGATGCTGAGATGCTGGAGGGGGGAAAGTCTCCTCTTCCGACACTGGAGAGCTTTCTAAAGACTTCATGCCCAAAATGCGGCCAGCCTGACGCCCAACGGGAAACCGACACCATGGACACCTTTGTGGAGTCTTCATGGTACTTCGAACGGTATTGCAGTCCCGGTTACGGTGAGGGTATGTTCGACGTAAAAGCCGTAGGGTACTGGATGCCTGTGGATCAGTACATTGGGGGCATCGAGCATGCGATTCTCCATCTCCTCTATTCGCGATACTTTACTCGCGCACTCAGGGAATTTGGGCTGGTAACCTATAAGGAGCCGTTTACACGTTTGCTCACCCAGGGGATGGTCTGCAAGGAAACGACTAAATGTCCCAGTCATGGCTTCTTGTATCCTGAAGAGATCGTACAAGAGGGCCAAAGCCGAACATGCAAACATTGCAAAAGCCAGATTGAGATTGGGCGGATCGAAAAGATGTCCAAGTCAAAAAGGAATGTGGTCGATCCCAATGCCCTCATAGACAAATATGGGGCTGACACTCTGAGGCTCTTTTGTCTCTTTGCGGCGCCGCCGGAACGGGGCCTGGACTGGAGCGATCAAGGGGTAGACGGCGCTTATCGATTTATAAAGAGAGTATGGCGGCTGGTGGAAGAGCACGTGGCTCATATTAAGAGTGTGGACCCTTATGATGAGGACGAAGCCCTTGATGGAGACCTGAGAACCCTGTACAGAAAGACGCATCAGACTATCAAGCGTGTGACAAATGATATTGAGGAGAGGTTTCACTTCAATACAGCCATCAGTGCTGTTATGGAGCTTGTCAATACCATCCAGGCTGTCAAGGAAGGTATCCTCTCGAAACCAGAGGGCGCTCCTGTTTTGAGGTTAGCCATAGAAACGGTCATAGTCCTATTGTCACCTATTGTACCGCATTTGGCTGAGGAATTGTGGGGGGCCCTGGGAAACTCCGGAAGTGTACTTGAGGTTCGCTGGCCCACCTATCGTGAGGAGGCTATTGCAGAGGACGAACTCCTGATTGTTGTGCAGGTTAATGGTAAGGTGCGGAGCAGGTTTCATGTTTCTGTTGATACGGATGAAGAGGCGATAAAGG
>JAQYVR010000144.1 GCA_030145395.1 Desulfobacteria bacterium | reverse complement strand
AGCGTCAAACCCGGTTGAGGCTGCAGCGTGGCCCGGTTTGACCGGACCATCCCGCCTGGAGGCGAGGGAAACATCACGCTCGAAATACGTACCAAAGGATTCCAAGGTCAATTGAGCAAGTCGGCTCGGATATCCAGCAATGACCCAAAGAACGCTAAGATGACCATCAGCATGAAAGGAAAGGTTTGGGCACCCATTATTGTTAAACCTCGGTATCTTAGACTGAGGGGCGCGGCAGACGACGAGATCAGGGGGGTCGTTCACGTGAAAGGGGACAAAAAAGAACCCCTGATCGCCAAACTCGTCTCGGTCTCCATCCCGGACAAGGTAGAGGTCAAACTGAGTGAAACTGAAAAAGGCCGCGCATATGAGCTGGAGGTCAAGAACAAGGTCAAGGGCGAGGCAAGGTACACGGGAAACCTTAAGCTGACCACCAACTATCCAGAGAAACCCGAGATTCTTATCCGTATCACGGGCGACATCAGAGGACGTCTCGAAGTGAGGCCCAAGACTTTAAACTTTGGCCGTATGTCTCAGAAGCGCCTGGACCAATTGAAGGATAGTCCCAAGGGCCTTACACGTTCGGTCGCTGTAATTTTGAATAAGGGCAATGACTTGAAGATTGAAAAAGTAGAGCTGGAGAAATCCCTCTTCAAGGCTTCCGCGAAGCCGGTTAAACCAGGGCTTATGACCAAAATTATGGTTGAGCCGATCTTGGAAAAACTCAAGAAGGGTGCAAACCTCGACCGCCTGAAAATCTATACAAATCAGAAGGACCGTAAGGTCATAGAGGTACCCATCCGCTTCGATATGTTGTAACATGGCTTTTATATTGAAGATTCCTTGTCCCGACAAAATCGGGACAAAACATTTGAAGGCACAAAACACGTTTGATATTTTCTGTTGTGTCTAAAAGAAGTTTATTGTATAATTTCTGATTCCAGAAACAAAATTCGGATTCGATCTGGGTTTGCGAGTCTTTTCGACAAACCCTGTGATCCAAAAGAAGGGGGAGATCAACTTGAGGGAGTTCAATAGCTTGGAAGTCAGGGTCGTAAACCATGACCTTGAACGGGCCATGAAAGTGCTTAAGAAGAAGATCCAGAACGATGGCCTGTTCCGACGCCTAAAGCTCAAAAAGAGTTACGAAAAGCCGAGTGAGTGTCGTCGTCGCAAAAGTCGCGAAAGTGAAAGAAGACTTAGAATAGCCCGTTTGAAAAGGTCCAGGTACGCTGGATAATAGAACGTGCCTGTCATTCTCCAAGCCCAGTCGCAAGACTGGGCTTTTTTTGTCCCCGTTGCCACTCTCCAGGACTATCGACCAAATCACAACCTAGTTTTCTATACGATTCCAGGGGGTTTTGTGTTATAGGAAAGGCCCATGTTCCTCAGGGCCTATTCTTGGAGTATACTTGTTCTTGTGGTGCTTTGGTCCCCATCCGCACTTGCACAGGACCCGTTCACTCGCGGAGAGGCTGGTCTTCCATACCACATAAAGGCGGACTCTCTGAGTTACGATGAGACCACCAAGTCCTATAGCGCAAGGGATCACGTATCGATTACCAGGGGTAATCAGTCTTTGCATGCAGATGCGGTCGACCTTGATGCACAGACTATGGAGGCTGAGGCATGGGGTAATGTTCGCTTCACATCCGGCCAGGATCGGCTTACCGGCACCCGGCTCAAAATGGACCTGGATAAGGGTGTTGGGATCGTTTACGACGGGACTCTCTTTATTAAGGAAAGCCATTTTTACATAACGGGAGGCGAGATTCAAAAGACGGGCGAAGATTCATATTATATCGATGACGGCTCTTTTACCACCTGCGAAGGTGATCTTCCTGCTTGGAAAGTCACCGGCAGAGACTTGAAGGTTAAAATGGATGGTTACGGCACTGTCAGACATGCCGCCTTATGGACAAAGTCGGTTCCTGTCCTATATGCACCTTTTTTGGTCTTTCCCGCAAAAACAGAGCGTCAGACCGGTCTCCTTTTCCCCAAGATTTCTACTTCCAGCCGAGACGGCTTCACCTATAATCAGCCCTTCTTCTGGGCCATAAGCGACAGCTCTGACGCCACTTTTTACGAATCCCACATGGAGGACAGGGGCCTCAAGCACGGAGTCGAATATCGGTACGCTTTGACACCTGCAAGCAAAGGTACTGTGATGTATGATTATCTTCACGACCAGCAGGTTGATGACGGCACGGGTGACTTCGAGGGATTCACAGAGGACAACGAGGACCGTACGAATAAAGACCGATGGTGGTTCAGGGCGAAAAGCGACCAGGAGCTCCCTGCTGGGTTCAGAACAAAGCTTGATATGGACCTTGTGAGTGATCAGGACTATCTGCGCGAGTTTAGAGATGGTTCTTCCGATTTTGACGACACCAATGATTATTTTGAGGAAGAATTTGGCAGGGACTTGGATGATTATACAGACACTGTTAGGCTGAATCAACTGAACCTGAACAGGAACTGGGATCAATACAGCTTGAATGCTGACCTTCGCTGGTATGACGACGTCATAGCCCGAAAAAATAACGACCCAGACACAACCCTCCAGAGGCTGCCGCATGTCCAGTTTGATGGCTCAAAACAGCAGCTCTTCCTCTCTCCCTTTTACTTTGATTTGGAATCCTCCTACGACTATTTCTGGAGGGACTACGGAACAAAGGGACATCGGGCCTACTTACACCCAAGATTGTATTACCCGGTAAGGATCTTCAAGTATTTCGATTTTGAACCCTCTATTGGCCTCCGTGAGACCCTCTGGCACGTTGAAGAATTTGAGAACGAGGCACCCAAGAAAGAAGATGAGTTGCTTACACGTGAAGCCTATGATTTAAAGGCAGACTTTTCAACAGAATTCTGGAAGACGTTTCACGTGAAAGGCAAGAGCATTGACAGGATCAGGCATTCGATTAAGCCCCAGGTAGTCTACGATTATATCTCCGTCCCGGAAGATGAGGACTATCCTTATTTTGAAGGTATTGATCGTATGGAGGAAGAGCACCTTGTGACTTATTCGGTGACGAACCTTTTTACAGCAAGGTCGATTAGGCAGCCCACCCAAGACCCCAAAACAAACCCTGGGTCTTCCAATGAACCAGAAACACCTGTGTACGGTTACCGCGATTTCAGTCGAATAAAACTTTCGCAAAGCTACGACATTGAAGAGGCCCGGCGGGATGACGGAGTTGGTCACAGAAGGCCCTTTTCTGACATCAAGGGAGAGGTAGAATTCAAACCCTATGCCTGCTTGGACCTGGATGGAGATGCAGCTTGGTCGACCTATGATAGCGAGTTCACGAGCTACAACGCGACCCTGAAGCTGTGCGACAAGAGGGGAGACCTTGTGTCAGTTGATTACCGATATACTCGCGACAGGACTGAAAGTATTATTACCAGAGCCCTTGTAAAACTTCTTCACCACATATCTGCCTACGGACAATATGAGCGCAACATTCAAGAATCACAGAGTGTGAGAACCGTTATTGGGCTTATGTATGAACCCCAGTGCTGGTCTTTGAACTTCAGTTATACGGATGACGGGGCCATGGATAATCAAGAATTCTCTATTGCAGTGAGTCTGTCCGGCCTTGGCGGGTTTGGACAGTAAGCTGTCAAAGGGCAGGTGTTCAGACTCGTCCACATGCGTGCATAAGACAGTTACTTGGAGTAACGGTCAAAGCATGTTAGCATTGAAAATACCCTGAAGTCCCCACAAACATTGATACAATCTGGATAAATAGGAACGTTGAATGCGCCTGCTTTGGCAGTTCAAGGAAAGCCTTCAGGACCTGAGGCAAGACTCTTCATGAATCAAAATGATATGCAACCAGCCTGGTACGTGGCTCACACCCGAAGCCGTTTCGAACAGGTAGTCCTTGATGGGTTTGACCGGAAATCTCTTGAGGCTTTTCTTCCAAAGATAACGGCCATGAGCAAGCGCCGGGACCGGCGCAAGAAGATCCGGGTCCCCCTGTTTCCCGGTTACATCTTTATAAGAAGCGATCTCAATCCCCATGAACGTATCGAGATTGTAAAAACCACAGGCGTAGTCCGTCTTGTAGGAAACAAGGACGGTCCGATATCAGTTCCGGATGAAGCGATTGAATCCCTTCGCATCATGACTGCCGTGGACAACCCTGTGGAAACGGGTACCCGATTCAAGAAAGGGGATCGAGTTATGGTCGTTGAGGGGCCTTTTGCGGGTGTGATAGGGGCCTTTGTGAGGTATCGTGGTTTCCAGCGCGTGGTGGTTGCCATTGAGGCTTTGGGACAGTACGCTGCGGTAAATGTTCTCGAAGAACACATGGAGAAGCTACCGGATTTTGGCTAACCGGGCGGAAGCCAGAAATTGGGTTTGAAGCTCTACGCACGAAGCTGCGGGGAATGATTCGCTACTGCGATTCAATCTGTCTAAGTTAATCTATGACCCCCTCTGCTTCCATTTGAGTTATCTCCTTATCTGCATATCCGAGGTCTTTTAGAACTTCCAAGGTATGTTCGCCATGGTTCGGTGCGGCGAGTCTTATGGCCCCCGGCGTTTCGGAAAACTTCAAAGGTATGCCGATCTGTTTCAGTCTCCCTTCTGTGGGATGATCTGTTTCTGTTATCATGTCTCTTGCCAAGAGTTGAGGGTCCACAAAAGCCTCTGAAACTGAATTAACAGGCTCGCAGCAGCAGTCTGCATCGCATAGAAGTTCAATCCATTCCTCTCTAGTCTTTTCTTTGAAGATTTCAGACACCTCGGAAATGAGGAACGTCTGCTTTTCACCCTCTGCAAACTGATACCCAACAAGGTCCTCTCTGTTCACCAATCTGCAAAAAGCCTCCCAAAACTGCGGTTCAAGGGAAGCAAGTCCCATGTGGCGTCCATCCTTGGTTTCGTAGGTTCGGTAACAGGCATACCTTCCCGTTAGGAAAGAATCGCCGGGCTTTGGATCCTCTCCATCCGCCAAAGTCTTCCCGGCCGGAACTGGCAGCCAGGCAAATGACCCGTCAAGCATGGAAACATCAATGAACTGTCCTCTGCCCGTTTCTTGCCGGGCAATATAGGCAGCCAGTATGCCTAATGCCGCGAGCATAGCTCCGCCGCCAATGTCTGCAATCTGGACCCCTGGAATGACGGGAGGGCCACCTTTGGGGCCAATCGTGCCTAAGATCCCAGCGAGACTGAGGTAGTTAAGATCATGTCCTGCCCGGTCTCGATAGGGCCCCGTGTGGCCGTATCCGGTTATGGCACAGTAGATGAGACCAGGGTTTTCCTTTTTCAGCGTTTCGTATCCCAGGCCAAGCCTTTCCATCACTCCCGGCCTGAATCCTTCAAGGACCACGTCATGTTGTCTCACCAAGCGCAGAAATATATCCTTGCCCCAATCGGTCTTTAAGTTTAGCTTCATACTCTTTTTGTTTCTATTGACCATAAGAAAAGAGGCACCCTGCTTATCCACCCGCGCGCCCCACCACCTCATGTAATCACCGACTTTGGGGTCCTCTATTTTCAGTACGTCAGCCCCGAGGTCCCCCAACATCAGAGAACAGTATGGCCCGGGGAGGAGCCTTGAAAGGTCAAGCACCTTCAATCCTGTAAGCGGGCCGGCCATAGAGTGTGCTCCCTTCCAAAGGCTTTTGGAGATCCCCGCAATCCAGGTGGAACGGGTAAGAGAATCTTCGGCTCTCCTTACCCGTCCTCCCCAAAAGCAAGATGTTCAGCGAAAGAGCAAGAGGAAAACAGAAAGATTTGCCCTGTTTGCTCGACATGAGAGGTCTATTGGGGTCAAGTTATGGTCCTTCGGCTGGGCGATTGACCATCCAGCTCAGTAAACGAAAAAGATTTTTGGATAGTAATATACCGCTTAGCGACGCTAGCGTTACAGGTACCCAGCAGTGACTTTGGTATGCCGGGCTTTCCAGGGCAACGCTGATGCCTTCAAGGCTAAAATAGAAGATAAATGCTGCAAAGACCGAAATCATGAGGCTAAGGGGGACTGCGTCATGCCAGGAACTGGCCACCTTTCTGAACGAACGGCTTTTCTGCGGTTTCATAAGAGAGATATTACCCGAATAAAGAAACAATGATCAACCAGCTAGTGTTGCGTCCCATGAATAAGTTACATAATTCCCAAGGCCGCACAGGACCCACGGAGGCGATATTGAAAATCCG
>JAQYVR010000078.1 GCA_030145395.1 Desulfobacteria bacterium | reverse complement strand
GACTCTTAGGCCTTCCGACAAAAGATGTAGGAGAGGAACCTTATGGCGATAGTCGGCATGTCATAACTGGAATGAAAAACGATCTAGTAACTAGGATGGCGGCTGAAGGTGTGTCTTCTGTTACAGGTGCCATGGAAGAGCTTCGAACAGCTTCGGGAAACGCCCATCCAGGCTTCCTTACTTTTTTGATGGATAAATTCCACAATGCACAGGGTAACTACAAGACTTCAGACATACTTTCTTTCTTGGAGGACGCGAATCTACGGACGCCTTCAGGGGCCTATCGAAACCCCTGGATGCGAGCTACATATAAAGGTGAGAAGAATGGACGTTGTAGCTGCACAGGGACTATCGAGCAATTTAGGCAGGCAAGAAAGTTTGGCTGCTGGGGAGGGAGGAACATAAAGGCGAATTGTGACGCTCAAGATTCTTGTATTTACCATCCCGATAATCCGGATCCCATAAGAAACAAGTGTGATCTTCGTAAAGGGGTCATTTGGAAACGAGCCAACCCCAATTCGCCGTTTGAGTATGGATCCCACTACATAGATTTCATTAAACTTGAGTTGCTAAATAAGACCGCTATGCCATTGGAACCTTTACTATCGATTTTCTATCCTGACACGCCATTCAACAAAGTCCTTGTTGACAGATTCATGGAGGAGTTTCATTTTAACGAGAAAGAGATGGAGCTTTTTTCTTTCAACTGTCATTCTTGATATTTATGATCGCAACAAAAAGGGGGACAGAGGCCGGCCACAGAAAAGCACCTGCTGCTCGCCGTAGAAACAAACGCATGAATGCATGACCGTCCCTCAACTCCTTAAGGCTACGGCTCCCTTCCTGAACTGCGCCAGCGAGCCCAGTGGAATTCCGCGAAGCGGACCACCCGAGGTGGATTCCACGGGCCGAGTGGATTCCCCATCCCCTACCAATCCGGACTGCACGGAGTTTCAAATATTGACATTGCAGCTATCTGGTTCTACACTGTTAGTGTACTGCTAACTTGGTGGAAACAATGAGAAAAGGACTCAAAGAAAAACTTGCAGGCCTACCTCGCGCACCTGGTGTCTATCTCATGAAGGATGCCGAGGGACACATTCTGTATATAGGCAAGGCAAGGGACTTGAAGAAGCGTGTTGCTTCCTACTTCAGGGATAGAGGCCCGAAGGATCTAAAAACGAGTCTGCTCGTTGGAAAGATCCAAAGCTTTGACACTATCCTTACCAACACAGAAAAGGAGGCCCTGATCCTTGAGTCGAATCTGATTAAACGGCACCGACCCCGCTACAACGTGATTCTGAGAGATGACAAGCGCTATCCGTGCCTTCGACTCAACATCAAGAGCCCCTACCCCAACCTGACGATTGCTCGAAAGATCGAAAAGGACGGAGCTCTTTATTTCGGCCCTTTTCCATCGGCTGGTGCTGTGCGAGAGACCTTGAAGTTAATTCATAAGACCTTCAAGATTCGGAAGTGCAAGCCCAGCAAACCCAAACCCCGCCAGCGGCCCTGTCTTCATTATCAAATGGAACACTGCCTTGGACCTTGCAGCCTGCCTGTTGATCCAGAAGAATACGCGACTGCAGTCAATGAGGTTATCCTTTTTCTGAAGGGAAGGACGCCGGAGTTGATCAGGAGCATGAGGAAGCAGATGACGTCTGCCGCGGCCAAAGAGGATTTTGAGGCAGCATCAGTCCACAGGGACAGGCTGTTTGCCCTCGAAAGGACTCTGGAAAAACAGGTGGCGACGACAACCGATCTAAAAGACCGCGACGTGTTGGGGATGGCTCGACAGGGGAGGGCCGCCCTGATGATGGTTCTGTTTATCAGGGGCGGGTTCTTGCTGGGGAACCGGCCGTTCTACCTCCCGGAGACCGTCGTCTCGGATGCCGATATGATCACTGCCTTTGTAAAGCAGTACTATGAGGGGGCTCCCTTTGTCCCAGAAGAGGTTTTGGTGCCAACACGGCCCGAAGATAAAGCCCTGCTGGAGGATTGGTTAAGCGATCTGAAGGGGAAAAGGGTCAGGATCATAATGCCTCGGAGGGGAGAGAAGGCCAGGCTCGTGCGAATGGCCGAGCAGAATGCTGTGAAAGGCTTGAAGGAAAAACTTGATGCTGCGATTGCCGAACAGGCGCTTCTGGATCGGGTCCAAAGACGACTGGCCTTGGTGCAACGTCCTGAACGCATCGAATGCTTTGACCTTTCGAATATGGCTGGTACAGAGGGCGTGGGAAGTATGGTAGTCTTTGAGAAGGGGAGCGCCTCTCCATCAGCATATCGAAAATATCGCATCAAGTTTGCACCAGGCGGGGATGACTATGCCATGCTGAGTGAAGTCCTTACGCGGAGGTACAAAAAAGTGGATGCCGGACAGCCCCTACCGGATTTGCTTATGGTGGATGGCGGAAAAGGACAGCTCAATATGGCTGTTGCAGTGATAAAGGCCTTGAGGCTTGATGGTTCATTTGACCTGATTGGAATTGCCAAAAAAGACCCCGATCGCGGTGAGACAGAAGACAAGGTATACAAACCAGGGAGAAAGAACCCTGTGAGCCTAAAAAAAGACACGGATGTTCTTCTGTTTCTTCAAAGGATTAGAGATGAGGCCCACCGCTCAGTAATAACCTATCATCGCAAACGCCGCATGACAAGTTATCGCCGGTCGGTTCTGGATGAGATCCCCGGGATTGGAGTCAGGCGAAAAGCGTCCCTTCTTAAGCATTTTGGGAGCCTGAAACGGATCAAAGCCGCCTCTACTGAAGAACTTTCCGCCGTTCCGGGCATGACACGCCGGGCAGCACATGCGGTTTTTGAGACTTTGAGATAACCGGCAGAAGTCCCGGCCGGAAGGGTGGGGAGGCTTCACTATAGATTGAGATACTTTTTCAGCGTTTTTTTGTCCTCTTGCGTGATTTCAATAAACTTGACGCCCATTCCATTGGGAGAGTCGGTTTCTTCGCCCTCTGCCCTTGCCCATACCACTTCACACTTGATCTTCATGGGGTCTGGAAGGTCTGGTAGTTGAAGAGTGAGCAGAAACTGCTCACCCTGTTCGAGTGGATTCCCGGTACTAACAAAAAGACCCCCGTCACTCAGATTCTCCGTGTATGCATCTCCATGTGATTGTGACGGGGCCTCTGAAGGATGCCTAGGCCCGGCGCCCGGCACTTTCTTCAACAAATCTTTCGTCAGGTGTCGGTACGGTATTTGCATCAACGAAGGAAAAGCAAATATCCGGGCAAATTACGGCCATTTGGTGATTTAACCTAAAACTTTTGGATTCAAGCAAGAATCCGGTTCGAGGTTCACTATGCGGACAAAATACATAATCGTGCTAAGTGTCGTTGCATTAGTCCTGGTGGGTTTTATAGGTTACCGATCTTCCAAAAAGAAGAGTGAGCTGGGGGAATATCAAGAAAAAACAAACTCAATGCTTGTGGAGATAGCCAGGAACAGCCCCACCGGAGGCATGGCCCAAATGGGAATGGCACTGAATAGTTATGCAAAAGATCGTGGAGGATATCCTGAAAGCCTTCAAAAATTACATCCCAAATACATTAATAGCAAGGCGTTCATTGAAGAGATTCCCTGGGAGTATGAGCCGAAGGGGGACGATTTCTCCCTCAAGAAATCCTTCACCAGGGATAACAAACGGATCGTGGCCTCCCTGGATAAGACTTTGAAGCCCAGCTTTGAAACACCCTTTATGGTTGCCAGTGTTGGTGGGCTTTCCAAAACCAAAACCGCGACCCCCAAACAACCAGATGCGGGGAAGGTTTCAAAACCAGGCATATCCGGAAAAGTTCAGGTGGCTTTAGCGACAGCAGCACCCGCGCAAGACTCTTCCGGAAAACCAGTTTCTGATGACTTGGAGCGTATGCCAGAGGAAGAGAAATACGTTCCGCCGCCCTTGCCCGGGGCTTTTACCATTGTTGACGTTGAAACATGCACAGGTTTTCCCGTGGAGGTCAGCCAACAACACCTGGTGTGGAGAGAAAAGGCTGGAATCATGGGATTCGGGAATGTCCAATATCCTGATGATGAGAGGTTGACCATATGCGCTAACGGACAATGGGTCGATGTCAAGCGAGTTCGGCAGAAGAGTGATGAATCTGTAGAAACTCAGCATGTTAGCCCCGAACCACGGCGCACACTTTTTGGTGTGGCAATAAGGTAGTGAACGCAAGTGCCCGATTGAAGCCTAGGGCGTTGATATCAAAAGAGGTTGAAGGCTAGCTGGGTTTGGAGAATGTTGGCTAACATTCTTCGGGAAGTATTCGTCAAATTTTTGTCAGTATTAGCTGGCAAGAGCTT
>JAQYVR010000288.1 GCA_030145395.1 Desulfobacteria bacterium | reverse complement strand
GAAAAGAGCGAGGATCCCAATGGCGAGCGAATTCGATGATCTCTTCTTTATTAACTTGGTATGTTACTGATTTGGTCCTCTTTTTTCCTACCTCAACATCTTCGAAATAAATGATATCCATCGGGATCGCTCCTCACTTTTTTTGTATGTTCGATGCACCCGAAGATTCGCAGACTGGAGGTGACACCCCTTAATTCACAGTGTCAGCTCTAGGTAAGGATACTACTACATGGGGGAGTGGATCAGAAAGGGCAAAAGTGTGGAGTATGTAATTCACAGTCCAGGGGACCAGTACTCTGCATAGTTGAATGTCTTGGTCTACTTGTAGGTGGCCATTCCGATCATGGAACTTAGTTTCCTCCACTCCAATCGCCTTCGGTCAACAAGTCTGTATCCGGTTTTCCAGCTACCATTCTGGGTTCAATGGCTTCTATGCTTCTTCCTCAAACGAAGCTTCTCTCGCAAGACGAAACTGTCTCGATCTCTCGAGGAGATAGGGCAGTGCCAAAAACAAGACTGCGCCGATAAGCAGGGTGAGAGAGATCGGCTTTTGTATAAATGTCAAGAGGCTTCCGCGAGAGATGATGAGAGCCTGACGAAAAGATTGCTCCATGCGACCACCCAAGATCAAACCAAGGAGCACTGGCGCTAGTGGATAATTGTGTTTCCGCATGTAGTAGCCGATGACACCACAAACCCCCATAATTATCAGATCCATTTCACTGTAACTCAGAGACCATACGCCGATGGTAGATATGACCAAGACGATGGGCATAAGATACCGTGCCGGGATTGACATGATGCGAGCAAACAGGTTTACGAGAGGCCAGTTGAGGACCAGAAGTAAGAGATTTCCCAAATACATACTACCTATCAAGCCCCAAACAAGGTGCGCGTGTTTCTGGAAAAGCAGTGGCCCGGGCGTAATGTCCAGCATCATCAGGGCACCAAGCATGACAGCGGTTGCACCACCGCCGGGTATGCCCAAAGTAAGTAAGGGCAAAAGGGCTCCCCCGCTGGCAGCGTTGTTTGCGGATTCTGGGCATGCAACTCCCCTGATGTCGCCTTCTCCAAAGGTTTCAGGATTCTTGGCTAAGCGTTTCTCTATATCATACGAGAGAAACGAAGCGAGAGTCGCCCCGGCTCCAGGGAGGACGCCCACAAAAAAGCCAATAACTGTCCCACGCAGAATGGAGCCTATACTGAACAGAAACTCTTCGAAAGAAATGTACAGGCTTTTTGGCTTGATGACTTGCCCCCTCGCACCTGATTTGAGCTCTTCTGCAATGATGATCACCTCAGAAATTGCAAACATGCCTATCGCCACGACAATAAAGTCAATGCCGTCCAGAAGAAAGGGATTTCCAAAGGTGAAACGTGGAGCTCCAGAAATAAGATCGATCCCAACGGTTGCCATCATCAGGCCAAAGACTGTGGCCATGATGGCTCTCACTACCGATTTACCAGTCAAGCTCGCTACCGTACAGAGACCAAAGGCAAACAAGGAAAAAAACTCTGCAGGCCCAAAGCGGAGTGCAAGTTCAGCCACCGGTTCACCGATGAACGTCAGAACAATAACGCTGAACGTTCCGGCAATGAACGAGCCAATGGCGCTAACGGCCAGAGCCGACCCAGCACGACCTTTTAGCGCCATTTTGTGTCCATCGATACACGTGACCACGGATGCGGATTCCCCCGGGATGTTTACCAAGATAGAAGTCGTAGAGCCGCCGTACATGGCGCCATAATAGACCGCAGCAAGCATGATCATCGCGGAGGTTGGAGGCATGCTGAAGACCATGGGAAGAAGGATCGCGATTGTTCCGGTGGGGCCCAAGCCTGGAAGTACGCCGACGACCGTACCTACCAGACAACCAACAAAAGCTATTCCAATATTGAAGGGCGTAAACGCGATACCCAGTCCATAGAGGAGATTGCTAAACATTTGCTATCACCTCATAATTCCTTCAAATATTCCCAAGGGCAGGCGGATCTGAAGGCCTTTGCTGAACACCAGGTAAATCGCCATGGTGAATACCAGAGCAATGGATATCCCCAGGTACCAGCGACGCTCTCCCAGGAGAAAGATGAGTGCGCTTAGAAGTGCAACGCTGCATACCACAAAGCCCAAATAAGGGAGGAGGAACACGTAGGCAATAAGAAGCCCCCACATTAGGTAGAAATGCCATCTGTTGAGTAGCCGCCGCCATCGACTTTCTCCTGGTGGACTTTTCGGCGCTTCCTTGTCCTCACCGGGAAAGATCAACAACCAAATAGCCCCCGCCCCCATCACAATGGCCAGCATCAGAGGGAAGACGGTGGGGCCTGGCACCCCTGGGACATTGTAAAACGGAGGTAAGCTCAGGCCCGACCAAGCATAGCCAAGGACTCCGACAATTATAATCAGAGCCTCAATGCGGGTTCTTGTAAGTATTTTTCTCATTTTCAAATTTCACCGAGGGTGATCTTCCAGCTAAAACCTGCATCATTTAAGAAAGCCGAGCTCCTTCAGGAGGCTCTTGTAGCGCTGGTGCTCATCCTTCACATACTTCTCAAAGTCATCGCCAAACTTGACAACAGGTTCCCAACCCAGTTTCTCACGCTCCGCGTTCCATTCGGGGGTTGCTACCATCTTTTTAATGGTCTCCACCCAGAACTTCTTCGCGCTCTTTGAGACACCAGGGGCCATGTAAAGACCACGCCAAACGGTGAACACCACATCTACACCCTGCTCCCGGGCTGTCGGCAAGTTAGGAAAGCCTTTCAAACGGCTTTCAGACTGCACCGCAAGCACGCGGACTTTTCCGGCTTCTAGCTGCCCGGCGACTTCGGATACGTCAAGTGATCCCACATCCACGTGACCACCCAGAAGCGAGGCAAGGGCTTCACCTCCTCCTTGGTATGGGACGTATATAACTTCCAGAGGGTCTACGCCAATTTCCTTTGCCAACAGTGCAACTTTAATGTGGTCCATGCTGCCGGGTGCTGAGCCACCAGCAAAGGTTACCGACTTGCGATCGGCTTTCAGCGCCTTTACCAGATCAGCAAGGGTCTTGAATTTTGAGTCCGCGCGAACAACATACGCCCCATATTCGCTTGCCACTTGTGCAAGAGGTGTAACATCATCGTAGGTGTAAGGAGTTCTCTTGATGGCCATACTGAATGTGAGAGAATTCGATGCTGCTACCAGTAAATTGTTATCGCCTTTACGTTTCTCTACAACATAGGCGATGGCCACTGATCCACTGCCACCCGGCATGTTTTTAACATAAGCCGGCTTCGTGACTAAGCCTGTTTTTTTAAACACCCGAGCTGATGTTCGGCAAATAGTATCCCAGCCTCCACCCGGGTTTGCAGGGGCGATGAACTCAATCGACTTCTTAGGTTCCCATGCGACAGCCGGTGATCCTTGGATTGCGACCAAGAATCCAGCCAACGCCACTACCAATACCGATAACAAGGCAATACGTCTCATTTGAAACCTCCTTTCATTTAATGGTTTCTGTGCTAATCTGACCCGACAAATGTCTGGGTACAGTTCCCCTTGCGTTCATCAATTCCGATCGCCTCCCGTTACTGCGTAGGCAAGAGTGCCGCCCGCCAAGAGTACCTTTCTGAGCCGTGGTGAGGTGTCTAATTTAGTCTTTACAGTTAATCCATTGGTTAAGTTTTCCACCCCGATGTTGAGACCTTCTCTCACAGCGACTTTCAGCTTGGAGAGACGAAGCCGATCACCTAGAGTCAGTTTTTTCTGATCGGCTGGATCAATCAGTTCAAGGGGTATGATGCCAAAATTGATCAGGTTGGCCTTATGTATCCGTGCGTAGGACTTAGCAATGACAGCCCGGACGCCCAGATACCGTGGAGCGAGGGCGGCATGTTCCCTGCTGGAACCCTGTCCGTAGTTCTGGCCGCCCACAACAAATCCTGTGCCGACGGCTTGAGCTCGTTCTGAAAACTCGGGATCGATATTGGAGAAGATATATTTGGCTATAGCCGGGATGTTGGCTCTTTTGGCCAGGATATGTGTCCCGGCAGGCAAAATGTCATCAGTGGTCACATTGTCACCCAAGGCCAACAGGAGTTCGCCTTCCAACTCGTCAGGCAGAACCTCAAAGCGCGGCAGTGCGGCAATGTTCGGCCCGCGAATGATCTCCACTTCCTCGCCTTCAGGGGCAGGGGGGACGATCATTCGGTCATCAATTGTGAACTTCTCCGGTAGCTCAACTGCGACGGAATCACCAAAATTCCGCGGATCAGTTAGCCTGCCATGGATAGCAGAAACCGCGGCAGTCTCTGGGCTTACCAAATAAAGGTGAGCATCAGCGGTGCCGCTTCGGCCCGGGAAGTTGCGATTGGAAGTGCGAAGAGACACCCCGCCCGAGCGAGGGGCCTGGCCAACGCCGTTGCAAAAGCCGCAGGCAGTTTCTACCAATCTGGCACCGGCGGACAGCAGGTCACCTAAGGCGCCCAGCTTGGCCAGATCCATTAACACCTGACGAGAGCCTGGGGCTACTACCAAGCTAACCTCAGACGGAACGCGGTAGCCCCGCAGAATTGCTGCTACCCTGAGCATATCCTCTAGCGATGAGTTTGTACAGGAGCCAATGGCTACCTGGTGGATTGGCAAGCCCTCCTCGGCCTTAACCGGAGCTACGTTGTCAGGTGAATGAGGCCGGGCTACCACGGGCTCGATTTCAGACAGATTGACGGTCATTTCTTCGTCGTAATTGGCATCCACATCTGCTTGAAACTCACACCAGTCGGCTTCTCGATCCTGGGCGACGAAATACTGTCGGGTGACATCATCACTGGGAAAAACCGCAGTGAAGGCACCACACTCGATGCTCATGTTTGCGATGGTCGCTCGTTGAGTAGTTGAAAGGGTTTCGAGGCCATCGCCTGCAAATTCCAGAATCTTGCCCCGGCCACCCGATACGGTTAACCGTCTGATTATCTCTAGGGTCACATCCTTGGCCGAGGACCATGCCCGGAGCATCCCCTCCACATTGACCTTCAGGACCTTTGGCATAATCATGTAGAATGGCTCACCGGCCATAGCAAGGGCAATATCCAGGCCACCGGCACCGATGGCCAGCATGCCCACAGCCCCGGCCATCGTAGTATGACTGTCCGCGCCTAACAGTGTTTCACCTGGAACGGAGAATCGCTCAAGGTTGACTTGATGGCAAATTCCGTTACCGGCGCGAGAATAGTGCAGGCCGAACTTGCGGCTTGCCGAGGACAGGAAGTGGTGATCATCCATATTCTCAAAACCAATTTGGAGAATGTTATGGTCCGTGTATACGACCGAACGTTTTGTCCTAACCCTGGACAAGCCCAAGGCTTCGAACTGAATCATGGCCATTTGGCCAGTTGCGTCATGCATAAGGGTATTATCTATACGAATGCCAACTTCACTTTCTGGCATCATCTCGCCAGTCACCAAATGTTCGGAAATTATCTTCTGTACTAAGTTCAGTGCCACTGAAAAACCTCCCTTACATGTTATTGACAATAGCGCGGCCGAATTCGGAACACTTGATCCGGGTGGCGCCATCCAGTTGCAGGGCCAAATCGTAGGTTATGGTCTTTTTCCTAATGGTTCGCTTCAGAGCGGTCCGGATTACTTTTGCAGCTTCGGTCCAGCCCAGGTAGTCGAACATGAAGGTGCCGGAGAGGATCAAAGAACTGGGATTGATCACGTCCTTGTCTGCGTATTTGGGTGCGGTGCCGTAAGTGGCCTCAAAGACTGCTATATTCTCGCCCAAATTCGCCCCAGGAGCCATGCCCAGGTCGCCCACCTGCGTGGCCATGCTGTTGTCTCCTTCAGACGTTAGAAAGGAAAAGCTGACTGACACTGTAGGAATGGGAGAATTGAACTGGTTTTAGAATAGGCGACGGAGGCGTTTGATGTCAAGAGAAAGGACAATCCTGAGGCATTCTTGAGCGGGCAAAAGGGAAGATAGCAAACTGTGGATTACATCCCTTAATTCACACTTTCGGCTTTTGGGGTTCGGCACAGAATGCTGGGGTAAAACTCTGTAGGTAGTGAATAAACATATCTTGCCAAGATGTAAACTTTCATAAAAGTTTAGGTATGATATGGGTATGACAAGTTTTCGGAGACATCGAGGACTTCACATCTATAGCAGATACTGAAAGCCGCTTAAGCCGTATTAGCTAAGGGGGAAGACAATGGATGAGCTTACTTCATTGCTCATAGACCCACCGCATGAGCGAAAGATCTTTACAAACCGCACTTTGAACATGCGCTCCATCCGAGCCATCGGTTATGACATGGACTACACCTTGATCAATTATGACGTGGAGCGTTGGGAACGGGCAATGTACGAATACTTCAAGCGAAGAGCACTTGAGCTCGGTTGGCCGGTGGAGGATCTGGCGTATGAACCAGAGATGATGATTCGCGGACTTGTGCTCGATAAAAAACTAGGCAATATCGTCAAGCCGAATCGTTTTGGCTATGTTAAGCGGGCATACCACGGAACCAAGCCTCTTGATTTTAAGACACTGCGCAGAGTTTATTCGCGCATCAGCGTTGATATCCGTGAGGATCGCTGGCTACTGTTTACCACGCTTTTCGACCTTCCTGTAGCCTGTATGTATGCCCAACTTGTAGACAAGCTTGACCGGAATGAGTTGCCTGAAGTGA
>JAQYVR010000283.1 GCA_030145395.1 Desulfobacteria bacterium | reverse complement strand
AAATGACTTTCGCCTCCTCAGTGAGCAATCTCACCAGCTCGACCGCCTTGGCCTCAGCTGTCTCTCCCTCAATGATCCGTCCAGGTGACCTTTCTGGTGGAAAGGACAAGCTCCTGATTCGACATTTTGCATTGGCCTCTCCAACCTCGCTCGGATCCACTCCCAGCTCGGCAAGGGTCTTATGAACCAGAGGCTTCTTCTTTGCCTTCATAATGCCCGGAAGTGAGGCGTATCTGGGATCATTAATGCCTCTCTGTGTGGTGAAAAGGGCGGGCAGGTCGGCCTCGACAACCACAACCCCTCCCTCAATGGTGCGCTCACACCTGATCTTGTTGTCGATTATCTCTTCCTTAATGACCACGGAAACCTGGGCGATCCCTAGTAATTCTGCAACAGCGGCCGGGACCTGGTAGCCATCGACATCCACAGCCCGCTGACCTGCTATGATCAGGTCGTAGCCGATCTCTTTTAAGGCAGCAGCCAGCACCTTAGCTGTGCCGAGTGCATCGCTCCCCTGGGTAGCCGGGTCATCAATCAGCACCCCTTCGTCTGCCCCCATGGCTAATGCAGTTCGCATAGACTCTACAGCCCGCTCGGGCCCCATCGTAAGTACTGTCACCTTGCCGCCATGCTTTTCCTTGATGCGCAGCGCTTCTTCAACAGCAAACTCGTCGTAAGGATTGATAACCCATTTGACGTCTTCTGTTTTTATAGAAGCATTGTCGTCGGCAATTTGGATCAGGGTTTCTGTGTCAGGGACCTGTTTGAGCAAGACAACTACATCCACTTTGTTGCTCCTTTCCGGTTAATCGTTGTTCATTTTCCGATTCACGACTTAGGGCTTGCGCAAGCCCTAAGTGCTTGCCGCACTTCGTGTCCACTTAACTTGCGTAACACAGAAAACATGGAGGCGTCAAGGTGTTCAGCCGGTAATGACTGCATCGAAAATGATCACGGATCCAGGTGACAGTGTACGACATCTCCTGCCACGATCCTGTGCAGACAATCCCTTTTGTCTCGAACCAAAAGGGTGCCGTCTTGGTGCAAAGCTTCGGCAATACCTACGACCCTCCTTTCCGGGAGGAATACTTCCACCACTCTTCCCAGGGTGGTGTCAAATTCAGACCAGGTCTCAAGGATGGTTGGAAAGGCTCCCGTGTCCAATGATTCGTACCACTGCTCGACCTGATGCAGCAAGATTTGAAGAAGATCGATCCGCGACACCCTTTTCCCAAGACCGAGTCGAAGGGAAGTGGCCAGGTTTCTGATAGAAACCGGAAGCTCGTCCTGCTTTGTATTCACATTGATGCCAATGCCAAGAACAGCAAAGTCGATTCGTGTCTTGTTGAATACAGCCTCCGTTAAGATACCGCCCACCTTCCTATCACCAATCAGGATGTCGTTTGGCCATTTGAGCTGAGGCGTTGTCCCAATTTGCTGAATGGCCGAAGCCACTGCCACGCCTGCGGTTAGCATGAGTTTCGGAAACCAGTCGGGAGGATGGGCAGGTCTTAATACGATGGAAAGGTACAGCCCGCTTACCGGAGGTGAGACCCAGGTGCGCCCCAAGCGGCCCCGCCCTTTGGTTTGGGCGTTAGCAACTATCAACGTCCCTTCTGGAGCCCCGTCCTGAGCCAGACGGTTCGCTTCTGCATTGGTCGATTCTACTACATCAAGAGAATGAATAGCTGGCTGGCCGATCCATCGAGTCCTGAGGCTTTGTTTGATGGCATCCGCGGAGAGAGTGTCTGGTGATGTTTGATCTACTGAAGGACTCATGATCTTCAATGACTCTGCCTCCCCCTGGAGGACGGGAAGTCTTTATTTCGGCAGTCGTTCACGAGGTCGAAACGAGCCGGTGAACCCACTGCAATACCTGTTATTCACTTGACATAATGAGGGTGTCAGTTATATTGACACTATATATCATATCTCAATAATTCATGCTATCTGCCTCGAAAAGAGGATTATTTGGTGTCTGAAACTGATTATTATAAGGTCCTGGGTGTTAGCAAGAACGCCAGCGATGGTGAGATCAAGAAATCCTATCGCAAGCTTGCCATGAAATACCATCCTGATCGCAACAAAGGGGACAAGTCTGCGGAAGAAATGTTCAAGAAGATCAGCGAAGCCTATGCTGTCTTGAGCGACAAAGAGAAACGCAAGCAGTATGATACTGTTGGTGCGTCCGGTTTCCACCAGCGTTACTCCCAGGAGGACATATTCAGTGGCGTTAATTTCGGAGATATCTTTAGAGAGTTTGGTTTCGACGACGGCAGCTTCGGAAACATGTTCACGGGCGGCGGTGGAGGTGGTCGGAGATTTGCATTCAATTTTGGGGGAGACCCTTTTGGCGGTCATACCAGAGGCCAAAGGGCTCAGGTCAAAGGATCGGACCTTGTGTATGAACTCCCTCTGGCTCTCCAAGAAGTAGTCCACGGTGGAACTAAGACTATCGCCCTGGAGGGGGAGGGGGGCCAACCGAAAAAAATCAATGTCAAGCTCCCCAAGGGGATGGTGACCGGGAAAAAACTCCGAATAGCCGGTAAAGGGCAGCCGGGGGTGTTTGGCGGACCACCCGGAGATCTTTACATCCAGGCCAAGGTGCTTGATGATTCTGCCTTCAGTTTGGTAGGACATGACCTTTATATTGATAGAGAAATCAAGTTGACGGAGGCCCTGATGGGGACAGAGATAACGGTTCCAACCGTGGATGGAAAAGACTTGAGCCTTAAGATACCTGTCGGGACCCAGCATCAAACGAAGTTGCGGATGAAGGGATACGGCCTTCCCGAAATGAAAAAGGGCCGAAGGGGAGACCTTTATGCTCGCATCCTGGTCAAAATCCCCAAGCGCCTGAACAAAAAACAGAAGAGCCTGATTCAGGAACTGTCACAGGCTGGTCTCTAGGTTGAGTGTATGCCGGAAGAATTAGTCCCCGTATTGTCCAGGGCTGAGATCGCGCAAAAAGTTAGGGGCCTTGCACGCCAGATATCAAAAGACTATGCTGGAAAGGATCTTTGCATTATAGGTGTGCTAAACGGGGTTTTCATCTTTCTGGCTGACCTCGTGCGAGAGCTTACTATTTCTGTCCAGGTTGACTTTATCCGTCTGGCCAGTTACGGCTCTGGAACCGAATCTTCTGCAAGCGTGCAGACAACTAAAGAGATCGAACTCGATGTGAAAGATCGGGATGTCCTTATTGTTGAAGACATAGTAGACTCGGGTCTGACCATTGACTTCTTGCTGAAGCACCTTAAGCAATGCCATCCGAAGTCAGTCAAGGTGTGCGCCTTTATCGACAAGACCGAACGTCGTGAGGTGCAGGTACCCATAGACTATACGGGGCATGTGGTTGAGAGTGGATTCTTGGTCGGATACGGTCTTGACTTTGACGAGAGATATCGTGAGTTGCCGGAAATCTACCATCTGAAACCGTAAACGAAAGGGGCCTACAATGATCGTAACCTGTGAAAAATGCAACACCAGCTTCGACCTTGATGACGAAATGATCCGGGGATCAGGCTCTGAGGTCAAATGTTCCGAGTGCGAGCACGTGTTTACAGTTCACAGGCCCGCCGCAGATGAAGAACCTGAGTCTCCACCGGAACCCGAGGGAGGGGCTGCCGAACCTACGCAGGCAGAAGAACCGGTTGAAGAAGAATTTGACATCGATGCACTTGGCCTTGAAGGCGAACCTGAGGAGGCAGTTGAAGAGCCGGCCGCAGAAGAGACTCTCGAACTTGCGGGGGGCGCTGATGAAGAAGGACTTGATCTCGGAGATTTTAACCTTGAAGACGAACCTGAGGCTGAAGGGCCTGCGGAGGTAAAAGAAGAAGCTGCTGCAGAAGAGTCCCTCGAACCTGCGGGGGGGGCTGCTGAAGAAGAACTCGATCTCGAAGCAGTTGGCCTTGAAGAAGAATCTGAGGAGGCAGTTGAAGAGCCGGCCGCAGAAGAGACTCCCGAACCTGCGGGGGACGCTGTTGCAGAAGAACTTGATCTCGATGCAATCAGCCGTGCTGTGGAGGAGGCTGCCCAAGAACCCAGAACAGTTTCTGACGGTGCTCCTCGTGAAGAAGAGGTTCTCGATTTTGACCTCCTCGAGCCTGAGGGAGAAACAGCGGCAGAAGAACCTGGTGAACAAGAACTTGACTTTGATGGGCTTGGTTTTGATGAAGAAATCACCCCGGAGGAAGAAGTCACTGTTGAGGAAGCACCCGGGTCTGAGCCTGAACCAGTGGAGGAGGAATCCTTGGTTCAGGAATTTGAGCCCGAGGAAGAGCCCGGGCCGGTTGATAAAATACCGATGCCCCCTCCGGCGGCTGCGAAAGCGCCTCCAGCAGGAAAGAGCGTTAGCAAGCCGCTCATTCTTGTCCTCTTATTGCTCTTGGCTGGTGGGGGTCTTGGCGGATACGTTTTCATGAAGGGCGAGGTACCGTTTCTGAAGGGCGGAATACCGTTTCTGGGTAAGCAAGAGCCCGCTGTGGTTGACCCCGGCAACCTCCACATAACACTTCTTGATCAGAAGATTACGGCTGAATTTGTCACAAACAGCACCGCCGGTGGTTTATTTGTCATAAAGGGAATAGCCAGAAATGACTATCCTGAGGCCCGAAACTTCATTAGAGTGCGAGGGATTCTCTACGCGCAGGATGGCAAATCCGTTCAAAATAAGACTTCATACTGTGGCAATGTCCTGTCTGATAGCCAGCTGCAAACCCTGGATAAGACAGCTATGGAAATGAGATGGCAGAACAGATTCGGCGTTGGAAAGACTAACTTCAACATCTCGTCCGGCACAGAAGTTCCGTTTATGGTTGTGTTTTCTGATCTGCCGCAGGATTTTGGAGAGTTCGGCGTTGAAGTGGTGAGTTCTGCCAAGGCACAATAGCTTGGCGACTTCGTAAGAAGTCCATCTTCGACGTTGTGCTTTTGCTGAGGCGCAATAGACAGATAACTATACAAGATCCGGATCCGTGCAGGCCCAATGAATCCCGATACAGCGGGACAAGTCCCACCCCTTTCAGTCCTGACCCAGTCCAACCAGTCACTTCGTGGTGCCATTAATCGCACACGGACGGATATCTGAGCGCTTTTTTGCATCAATCCAACGGTGAGCGTGACAGCCAAAAATGTATGGAATTTTATGAAGAATTCCTATATCCTGCTGTAAACGGAGGTTAGTCTTGGATCGAACCACCTACCTTTTGATTGGCATTCTGGTTTTTGTTCTGATGTTACTCGGTAGCGCCGTTGGATACGTGGTCATTGAGGGTTGGGCATTTACAGACGCCCTCTACATGACCGTTATTACTCTGAGTACTGTAGGATACGGTGAGGTTCAAAGGCTGTCCCAGACCGGACGGATGTTTACCATGGTCGTCATACTGTTGGGGGTGGGCTTTGCCTTTTATCTTGCAGGAAGCATCATCCGGTTCATGGTGGAGGGTCGCATCAGGGAAATCATGGGGAGGCGCAAATTGGAAAGAAAGATTAGTTCACAAAAAGGTCATTACATCATCTGTGGCTATGGGCGTGTGGGAAGTGCGGTCTGCGACACCCTTCTCTCAAAACGCCTCGACATTGTGGTGATAGAGAGAGACCCGGACAGGGTTTCCAAGTTGAACGAACAGAACATCCTCCACGTTGAAGGCGACGCCACGGACGAAAAGAATCTGGTCGCAGCCGGTGTTGAGCGTGCACGAGGGATGGTTGCTGCATTGAAGACTGACAGTGACAATGTATATGTGACATTGAGTACTCGGGAGCTTAGTCCCGACCTCTTTATTATGGCCCGTGCCGGAGAAGAGCAGGCAGAAAGGAAGATGCTTGCAGCAGGTGCCAGTAAGGTCGTTTGCCCATATCGGATGGGGGCTGCCCGGATGGCCCAAAGCATATTGAGCCCCACGGTCACAGACTTCCTTGAGCTGACCTTGATGGATGCCACCCGCGACATTCAGATGGAGGAGGTGCCCGTTGATCCTTCGTCAAAGTTGATCAATATCGCCCTGCGGGACTCCGGGATCCGCCAGGAACTCGACCTGATCATCGTGGCAGTGAAGAAGGCTGCCGGAGATATGCTCTTCAACCCCTCATCGCAAACAGAACTCGAGGCTGGTGACACGGTGATCACCATCGGGGAGACAGAGCACTTGGAGCGGCTTAGAAGACTTCTTAACCCGGAAAATCAAGAGGCATGATCTATCTCAATTTCTGAGATTGATTGCGCTGAAAGCGCATTCCTTACAGTAGCTGCGAAGCACTGCCCTGAAAGTTACAAGACCCCAAACCTTGAAACATTAGCCCCCTGTATTGTATTGCGTACATGTCGCACCAGGGCGGGCTTCAACTCACTTCAGCGCTTTCTTTGCTTCGGTTTGTCCGGGTTAGCAAACTCCCTTCACAATCAAATCTTGTATACAATACGCTCTTCAGTGATGATGATGTCCGTGTATCGGTCGTGAGGTTCCATGGGGATCTGAGGCACTATTTGACACTCAAAGGCGAGGGCTACTTTTCTTGTGGTGATATCTAGGTCAGGAATGAATCGGTCATAGAAGCCCGTGCCATAGCCAATGCGGCCTCCGCGTACGTCAAAGGCTATACCAGGGATGATGGCCAGGTTGACTTGTTGCACAGGAATCTCCTTACAAAGCTCGGGTGTCGGTTCGCGGATCCCCCGATACCCTGGCCCGGTGTCACTGTCCAGGTTATCAATCTTGAAGGGTACGATCCCCGCTTTTTCTTCATCAATCAGGGGCAGGGCAACAATTTTTTCAAGAGCCAAGGCCTTGCGGATCATAGGCTCGGTATCCACCTCGCTCTTGTGGCTGAGGTAAAAGAGTACAATCCTGGACTCCAGAAAATTGGCAAATTCAAATAACCGCTCCATGATGGCCCCACTCTTTTCTGCGTGTTGTTTCTTAGTGAGGGCATCACGCCGAGCCACGGTTTCTCGTCTAATCTCAGACTTTCTTGCTTTTACGTCTTCCATCGGGAATTTCCACCTACGAAAAATTCAGTTACACGAAGTGGCCTTGTAACAGAAATTTAGAATAAAGTCAAGTAATAATAATCATTGACTAAATCATAGGTTCATGTTACTCGATTTTCTATGCTTGGAACCAGATTCATTAGACAAAATGTAGAATTGGTGGAGGAATCGCTGCGCAAGCGCGGGCAAGCGTATGATCTTCGTCCGTTTCTGGATTGTGACGCGAAGCGCCGGGCCGTCCTCCTCGAAGTTGAAGAGCTGAAGCACCAGCGCAACAGAGTCTCCGAGCAGATCCCCCAAATGAACAAGGAAGCCCAAGATCCCTCAGAACTGATCGTCGAGATGCGGGAGGTCTCCCAGAGAATTAAGTCCTTAGATGAGGAGCTGTCAGAGCACGAAAAAACCCTCCACACCATATTGATGGAGCTGCCCAATCTCCCTCATCCCTCTGTGCCGATTGGCAAAGAGAGTGAAGACAATGTCATTATCAAGAAGGTTGGTGAGCCTCGCTCGTCTGACTTTGAACCCATGCCGCACTGGGAGATCGGAGAAAAGCTGGGGATCCTTGATTTTGAGCGTGCCGCCAAGATTGCCGGGGCGCGCTTTGCCCTCTATGTCGGACTGGGAGCAAGGCTCGAGCGTGCCCTGATTAACTTCATGTTGGATGTGCAAACCAAGGAAAACGGCTACCTCGAAGTCCTTCCTCCTTTTATGACCAATCGGGCCAGTATGACCGCCACAGGCCAGCTTCCCAAGTTTGAAGAGGACCTCTTCAAGCTGGAAGGGTGGGACTATTACCTGGTGCCCACTGCCGAGGTGCCGGTCACCAATATCCACCGGGACGAAATCCTGGATGAGGAGGATCTTCCCAGGTTTTATGCAGCCTACACGCCATGCTTCAGGTCTGAGGCAGGTTCTTATGGAAAGGATACCAGGGGTCTGATCAGACAGCACCAGTTCAATAAGGTTGAGCTGGTGAGATTTACTACGCCTGAGAGCTCCTATGATGAGCTTGAAGTGCTTTTGAACGATGCTGAAATGATTCTTCAGCGCCTTGAGCTTCCCTATCAGGTGGTGGTGCTGTGCACAGGCGATATAGGATTTTCCGCAGCCAAGACCTATGATATTGAGGCGTGGATGGCCGGGCAGCAAAAATACAGGGAGATATCTTCGTGCAGTAACTTCGAGGATTTTCAGGCCAGGCGGGGCAACATTCGTTTCAGGAGAAAAGGGAAAAAGGGGACCGAACTGGTCCATACCCTGAACGGGTCAGGGCTGGCCGTGGGGCGCACGGTCGTGGCGATTCTGGAACACTTTCAGCAGGAAGACGGCTCAGTCATTATTCCCGAGGCGCTGAGGCCGTATATGGATGGAATTGAAAAGATAACAGGTAGAAGAGCCTAGAGTGTACATAACAGGCCAGAGGCATGAGGCTATAGGAAAACCTATTGCCCCTCGCCTCTTGCCTTTTCTTTGGGAAGAAAACCATGAAGCTGGAGAATTTCCCTGAACACATTCGACCCTACTTAATTCCCGAGGTGACCGGCCAGGTGGTGTACCGGTGTCTGGACTGTGGGACGGAATACGACATCGACCGCCTCCTCTACACGTGTCCCGCATGCCACAGCGTGCTCCTTCTCTCCGACCTTGCCTTTGACCGCGTGAAGAAGATCGACGCAAAAACCTGGCACCAGATCTTTGATTATCGGAAGATGCTCAATATCCCGGCCCTTAAGGGAATATATCGTTACCACGAGTTTATCGGCCCGATGATGCCCCTTGATGCGGTCATCTATTTGGGCGAGGGGCATACCCCCATGGTGGAGGCCAACGCATATCTCCAGGACCTGGTGGGGGCGAGGTTCTACTTCAAGAATGAGGGCCAGAACCCGAGCGCCTCCTTCAAGGATCGGGGCATGGCAAGCGCTTTGAGCTATATCAAACTTCTGGTCAATACCGGCAAGCTGTCCGATGTGCTCGCCGTGTGTGCTTCGACCGGCGACACCTCAGCCTCTGCTGCCCTGTATGCTGCGTATCTCCAGCCTGCAGTAAAATCTTCCGTGCTGCTTCCTCACAAGAAGGTAACATCTCAGCAACTCGCACAACCCCTGGGAAGCGGTGCCGTGGTTTTTGAGATCCCCGGTGTCTTTGACGATTCCATGAAGGTCGTGGAAGCCCTCTCTGAACAATACAACGTGGCGCTTTTAAACTCCAAGAACGCATGGCGTGTACTGGGCCAGGAATCATACTCTTACGAGGTCGCACAGGATTTTGACTATGACATGGACGCCAAGGTCATGGTGCTGCCGATCGGAAATGCCGGAAATATCACGGCAATCATCAGCGGTTTCTTGAAGTTTCTGGAGGCCGGCATCATAGACCGGCTTCCCAGGATCATCGGGGTGCAATCGACCCACGCCAATCCCGTGTATCGATATTACCTGGAACCAGACCCTGAAAAACGCAGTTTTGTACCTGTTCAGGTTCGGCCCAGTGTGGCCCAGGCGGCAATGATCGGAAACCCGGTCTCCATGCCCCGCGTGATTCAGCTGGTGGAGGCCTATAATCGCAAAGCAGGAAGCCAGGCCATATTTTTTTCAGAGGTGGAGGAGCAGGCGATCATGGACTGGCAGCTCACGGCCAACCGCAACGGGCACATCGCCTGTACCCAGGGAGGTGAGACCCTGGCTGGCCTGGTGGAGGCAAAAGGGCGCGGGATCGTGGGCAAAGATGATGTGGTCGTCCTGAATGCCACTGCCCACGCCCTGAAGTTTGCCGGTTTTCAGGCCATGTATTTTGAAAACCGATTTCCGCCGGAATTTGAGGTTTCGCCCAAGGAGTCACTTCAGAATGCCCCACGGCTTGTGCGTCCCAAAGACCTTGATGCGGTTCCCGCACCGGATAGTCCCCTTGAAGGGGAAGACTTTGATCGTTTTGTTCAGCGGACGGCAGAGGAGATTGCCAAGGCCCTGGGATTGCCGGCTCGGGAGTCATGATGGTCTCTTGAGCGGGTCATAGTAATTGTCATAAATATGTGCCATTTTGAACCAGTTGTGAAGAGCCGGCAGGGGGCATCCCTTTTTGAAGTCAGGGCACTGATTATTCTCTGATAGGTACCACAACGGCACTGTCTTCTGCACAGTCTTGACCCATTTCCAAACAGGCTACCAAGCGTATAGGGGTGTTGCCGTGTGCCTATCCTGTAGAGTTCCGTGCATTATGCTCCAACGAGCGTAGAGGGGGATTGACCTGATTCAAAAAGGGATACCCCCTGACAGCTTAGAAGATTGCCGCAAACGGAACATGTTTTTGAGAACCGCCGTGAACAAGGGTCACTGTTACACGGCTCCAACTATAAAATAACTTAATAACTATAAAATAACTTAATAGCTAGTGGCTCGGGCAGGCTGTTTCTCGGCAGAGTCCAACACCTTAATATTCTTACACAATGTCGGGGAAACACCTGCCATGGATCTATGGCACGAATATTGCTGAACAAGGTGGCATCATGAAATCACTTTTCACATCACGACTTGTTAGAGCCAATACCGGTTTCACCCTTGCGGAGTTGATGCTTGTTATTGGAATCATAACGGTAACACTGGCCATTGCGATTCCGGCCTACCATCTGAACATCAAGCCCACGGCTCACTTGAACGGCGCTGCACGGCAGCTTCACGGTGATATTCAATTGGCCAGGTTGCGAGCGGTCAGTGAGAATACTCGGTGTGGCCTGGCTTTCTCTGCTGGTCCTAGCTACACTGTCTTCAGGGATAACAACCCTCCCAATTCTCAATACGATGCTGGTGCCGAAGACGTGATAAAGACTGTTAATCTGGGAAATGAGTATAAGAACGTTCAATTCGATACTTCAGAGGGTGGTGGAGATGGCATTACTTTTGTGAATAGCTCTTTTTCAATGATGTCCCGGGGGTTGGCAACCAACCAGGGCAGAGTCTTTCTGATCAACGAAAAAGGCGAAGGTCGAAGGATCGTTGTCAATAATATGGGTGGTGTGCGGCTTGAAAAGTATTAGTCTGTCAAATCATGGGTGGTATCCAATGAATCTGGTGAAAGACAGGAGGGGTTTCAGTCTCGTTGAGGTGCTCATTGCCATCTTTCTTCTCAGCATAGGAATCATGGGAATGGCCACATTGCAGGCCCGGGGTATACGCAGCAATGACCTGGCAAACCGCACGACACAGGCGGGTACCCTGGCCCAGTTCAAGCTGGAAGAGTTCATCCATAGGACCAGTGCAACTGGAGGTGAAACTTTTGCGGCGGGTACAACCCAAGACCCTGATAATCCCATTGATGCAATGGGCGATGCAGGGGGTATCTTCACAAGGAGCTGGACGTTTACCGATGATTCGCCTGTGCCGAATGCACAGACCGTAGAGGTTACAGTGACCTGGAATGATATTATTGGGCAACACAGGGTGGTCTCAAGAGGTGTTATAGCATTTCAGAGCTATTAGGAAGAAGGGTGCAAAGTGATACCTTTATGCGTACATAAAACGAATCGCGGGTTCACCTTGATAGAGCTGCTGGTAGCAATGGCACTGGGCCTGGTGGTTCTCGGGGCCATCCTTACCGTCTTTGTCAGCCAGAACCAGACCAATGCCGCCCAGCAGGAGATTGCCTATGCCCAGCAGAATGTGAGGGCGGCTATGGATCTGATGGTGCGGGAGATAAGGAACGCCGGGTATGACCCTCTCGGTAACGGGTTCGAAGTTATACCGCTCGCCACAGCAGTTTCGATTCAGATCCGTTCGGACATTGACGTCCAAGATGGAACTCCAGATGACGCCAACGAGGATGTTACTTATGGGGTGAACGCTTCAGATCAGCTTGAAAGAAACGGCACGCGTATCGTCGACTTCGTGGACAATCTTGAGTTCGGTTATGTGCTGGAGGACGGGACTATGCTGGACCCCCCCGGCGCTCCATTAACCGCAACCCAGAGGGACGATATCAGGGCGGTCATTATTCGGCTTGCAGTCCGGACCGAAAACCCTGCCCCTGACACAAGGGAGTTCCGGGTTAGAAGCATGGAAACAGGAGTTCGAATTCGCAACCTGGGTTTTCAAGACATACCCTAGGAGGAATCCTTGAGACCGATCAACAATGAAAAAGGGGCCGTGCTGGTTGTTGCCCTTATCATAATGGGGATTATAGCGGTCATCGGGACGGCCGTCATCATGACGTCATCGATTGAGCTCAACATTGCGCAGAATGACAAGGTGGCCAAGACTGCCTTTTACCGGGCCGAAAACGGCCGGGTCATAGCCGCCATGGTCTCGGAAGCTGCTGCCTGGGGTATAGATTACTCCGACGGTGATGAATTTGAAGTCCCCGGTAGTGATATTTTCGTTCTGGATGGTGACTTTATAATGGAACCCTTTGACCTTGACCCTGGCGCTCCTGTTGATTTGGTAGAAGTCAGTCCTGATGTGAGAGTAGATGAGACAGGCGCCCTGTCAGCTAATCTCGACATTGACAAGCGGGATACATCGCTACTTCCTGGTGCTTCGGCAGAATTCGGCTCTGGTTATGAGGGGGCGGGAGCAGCGGGCGGAATGGCGACCACGATAATGGTGACCAGCATCGGCAGTGAACCCAGCGGTGCCACTGCTCGGGTCGAGGTGTTTTACTTGCTTATACCGAGGTAGGGGGCTTGACGTGTGACACAATCTCTTAAAGCTGCAAAGAGCAAGACCATTCAGTGATTAAGGTATTGTGTCAGATTTCAAGATCTGATCCCGCGGAACTCAGGAGGTGTACTATGAAGAAATTCGTATCTAACAACATACTTTCATTGATTCTTATTCTGGCCATGGCTTCCGGGGCGCTGGGCGCCGTCATGGCTGATTACACCGCCGTCCCGCCGTTTCTGACTACCTCTGTTCCCCCGAACCTGCTTCTTTTGATTGACAACTCCGCCAGCATGTATGACCTGGCCTATGTCGATACTCAGAAGCATTGTTATGACGACACCTACAACATTGGAACGACCTATGCCGGCTATTGCGAGCCCACATCCTGGTACAAGTATGATTTGGGCCAATCGCAATTTGAGCCAGTGGCTGATGGAGCCACCGCAGTAGCCTTCTTGGCCGCGCAAGGGGGCACAAGATACTTAAACCCCAGTGTCGCTATCGCCATAGATGAAACCGTTACCCCAAATGGCGTAAAGGGATTGATAGCAATTGGGAATTTTGTCAACTGGGTAACGGCTTCCAAATTCGACATCGAAAAGAAGATTCTTACAGGGGGCAAGCTTGAGACAACCGGCACTTACGGAGCGCCAAACGACCGGCTTGTCATGGAAAACAGGGGCTGCCTGAACAACCGTTTTGTCAAACAGGTAGCGGTAACGGATTTTCCACCTGTCAGCACCTTCTACCTGACTCTTGGCGTAGGAGGGCCCGAGGAACCGGACTTTCCAGCTTGGGAGGTTGGCAAAGCCTATGTAATAGGCGATGTCGTAACCGACATAACTGACCTGTTTGTCGCAACGAGCAACGGCACATCAACCAATACCAGTGTTGTGGATGATGCGGGTGTATCCTGGGCAGCATACACCCTTACCCGATGGACGGCTGGGGCAGTATATCCGGCCAATAGTATAGTCAGTGATGACGGGGAGATGTATATAACGGCCGGTGGGGGTACCACCTGCGCCCTTTGCACCGGTGTTGACGA
>JAQYVR010000261.1 GCA_030145395.1 Desulfobacteria bacterium | reverse complement strand
CCTGGCCATGAACATAGCCCCTAACGTGGCGGACCAGATTGACCTTGGAGGTCGACGTCACCTTCTTGATTTGGGCGGCGGGCCCGGCACCTACGCCATTCATTTCTGTCTCGCTAATCCAGACCTTAGAGCAACCGTTTATGATCTTCCCACTACCCGGCCATTTGCCCTTCAGACCATAGAGCGTTTCGAATTAAATACCAGGATCGATTTCAAAGCCGGTGACTACGTCGAGGAAGAGATCAAAGGCTCCTATGATGTAGCATGGCTCTCGCACATTCTCCACGGCGAGGGGCCCGAAGACTGTCAAGAGCTCATCAGAAAAACCGTCTCGGTGCTCGAATCGGGGGGACTGATTCTGGTCCACGATTTCATACTGAACGACAACCTGGACGGTCCTCTTTTCCCCGCGCTTTTTTCCCTCAATATGCTGATCAACACCCCCCAGGGACAATCCTACTCCGAAAGCCAACTTGTATCGATGCTGGCTGAGGCCGGCGTTAAGGAGATAGAGAGACTCTCTTTCACTGGCCCCAATGATTCGGGCATTGTTGTCGGTGTTGTCTAACGAAAAAATATCCTGGGAAAAACGAGAGCGGGGCTGGGGCAGATGGAGATTTCAACCGCAGGAAGGTTGCCTTATTTGAACAGGACAAACTTGCTTTCTCCCCTGGCGAGGATTTTCTTGCTGCCAGGGGTCCGGATTTCAGCCTTTGCCACTGTCACCCTGCTCTTTTGCTCAGCCACATAACCTATCGCTTCAAATTCCTCCCCCACTTTCAAAGGGGCCCGATAGGTTACTTGAAGCGACGTAGTAACCGCCTGGCCCACATAATGTAAGACAGCATGAGCCATGATCTCGTCCAGAATCGTGGCCATCACACCGCCGTGCACAATATCACTCCACCCCTGGAATTCGCGTTTAAGTGAGAGTCTGCTATAGGCTTTATTGTCGTGGAAGGAGACCTCCATACGGAGGCCAATCGGATTCAAAGTACCGCAGGCAAAACAATATTGGTCGTCGGAAAGCTTTTCTTTCACCTTATTGGAAGTTTCTTCATTTTGTTTACGCTCAATTAAAGTTTCACTGCTTTGCCGGCCATGGATTACTACACGGCATAGACGCCCCGTCCGGCCCTTCTGATAGTTCCCTGTTTGGTAAGCCTAAAGACGATGTTGCGAATCTTCTTGTCTTCAAACCCAGTCTTTGCCTTCAGGCCTGCAATATCAACACCCCTGGAAGATCTTCTCATGACACTAAGAACCTTTTCAGTCGCTGTCATCTTGGCCCTGCCCCTCCTGGCCTGTTTCTTCCCTGATGCACCTTTCGCAGCGCCTGTTTTCTTTCCCTTCCTAATTGATACTCTACTCGCCTTCAATACCTCTTCCAACCGCTCCATTCTTATCATGAGTCTATCAAAATCTTGTTTGGTTGGAATGTTGTAGTATTGAAGAAAGAACCTGATCACTGCATCCATACTATACGATTTGCGTCTCCTCTTCATTTACTTACCCCCTGTTTCGAAGTGAAGATAGAAGTCAACATGGCACGTATACGTTAATACATAACGCGTGCCAAAAGTCAAGCTTACATCTTTCTCATCGGCTTACTTCCGTATCCTCTTTTTTAATCTTCTCTTCTTGGGTTCACTGAAGATCATCTTAGTCATTTCTATCTCGTCTTCTTCCACGCTCAATTGCTCCATCTTTTGAACAGCTGCAACAAACCTTTGTCCCTCTGCGGCCGAAACCCACTTCAGCATTAACCTCTCTGGATTTATCCCTTTGCTCGTCAGCTCTTCTTTGAGCTTCAGAACCCTTTTCTCTGTAAACATGTTATTGTCAAGGTAATGACAATCACCGGGGTGACACCCCGAGACGATCACTTTCGGGGCGCCCAGAGCAAAGGCATACGTTATGAGATCCACTGTTACGCGACATGAGCACATCGTTTTTATGATTCTGACCTTAGGGCTGTACTGGAGTCTGCTCGTGCCGGCAAAATCTGCCCCGGCATAGGAACACCAATGACAGGCAAACACGATAATTTTGTCTTCTGGCTCCCGCAGGGCTGCTCTGAGCTCACCCTTGAGTTGTTCCTCGGCGTAATTGCTTATTGAAATCGCGTCAAATTCACAGGCATTGATGCAGTTGCCACATCCCCGACAGGCAGCCTCTGTAATGACTGCCAGTTTGTCTTCAACGCGAATAGCACCGAAAAGGCATTGATTGCTACATTTGCCGCAACCCGTGCACCTTTCAAGATCCACCTTGGCTATGATGGGCGAGAGTTCTGTCGTATCTCTTTGAAAATTTTTCGAGACCTGCATAGCGGCACTGCCAGCTTGTTCTATGCACTGTTTGATGTCAGCGGGGCTGCCTACTGCGCCAGCAAAGTAGATTCCCTTTGTCGGGGCAGACGTGGGAGTTAATTGACTCTCTTCCTTAATGAATCCTCTTTTGCCTAACGGCACCCCCAGTAGCTCCGACATCTCAACCGCTGTGGGACGAATCCCGGTCGCGAGAACAACAAGATCAAACCTTTTCCTCATAAGCCGTTCCTCGCCGAGGATGGGGTCGGAAAAGATTAAGACATGGTCTTGGCTGATTTCAGGAAAAGAGCCGATAAAAATAACCCCCTGTTTCCTTGCTTCAAGAAACATTTTTTCCTGTCTGTTTCCGCTGGTTCGAATGTTATTGTGGAATACGCATATTTCAAGCTCAGCGAAGCGTTCTTTCAAGAGGAGTGTGTTCTTTACGGTATTCGGACAACAAAGCTTTGAGCAATAAGGGAGTTCGCCCTCTTTCTCGGACCTGGAACCCACGCACTGGATGAAGGCCACGCTGCGAGGAGCCTCCCCTGTGGAGGGCCTGATGATTTCTCCTTTTGTGGGCCCTTCCGGCGACATCATCCTCTCCAGTTCCATAGCCGTAATGACATCTGGAAATCGGCTGTCCCCGTAGCCGTATAAGCCAGTAGGATCATATGGTTTTACGCCGGTGGCAACGACAATTGCTCCCACACGGACGATTTCCTCTTCTACGGTCTGAGAGAGATCGATTGCGTGCTTCTTGCAGTCTTCCCAACACTTCTGACACTTTTCTTCTTCAGAGAAATGTGTGCAGACTTTGTCGTCGATTACGTACTGTCTGGGAACAGACTGTAGAAAAGGAGTGTAGATTGCTTTCCTTAGGCCTCGATTCACATTGAACTCGTCTTCGGTAAATACATTGCAGCGTTCGAAACACTCACCGCAGAAGGTACAGTCTTCGGTAACATACCTAGGATGTCTTCTAAGCGTGACCTCAAAACTTCCCACGTAACCCTTGACCTTTGCGACTTCACACACTGTGAGCAACTCGATGTTCGGATGCCGACCGACATCCACCATCTTGGGTCCCAGAATTCAGGGACTGCAGTTCTGGTCCGGGAAGATCTTGTTCAGCTGGGCCATCTTGCCTCCGATTGTGGGACCTCTTTCCACCAAAATCACCTTGTGGCCCAAATCAGCCAGTTGAATGCTGGCCTCAATCCCGCTTATGCCCCCACCGATGACAAGAGCACGCTTGGTCATCGGAACTTCAATCGGTGTTAAAGGCTTATTCAGCTTTACTTTCTCAATGCCCATCAGGACAAGATCTATCGCTTTTTGTGTTGCAGCATCGGGTTCATGAGTATGACACCACGAGCATTGCTCACGGATATTAACCATCTCCATCATGTAAGGATTAATGCCCGCCTCTTCGCATACTTCCCGAAACGTCTCCTCGTGTATCCTCGGAGAACAAGCAGCTACAACGATTCTGTCCAAATCGTATTCCTCAATGTCACTCAGAATCTGTGCCTGTCCCCCAGTGCACATGTAAGCATGTTCCCTGACTAGTGCCACATCGGTCCGGGCCACTTCCTCAGTCACCGTCTGGCAATTCACGGGGCCAGCAATATTGGTCCCGCAATGACAGACAAAGACTCCTGTACGATCCTCTAACATCTACTTTGAATTCTCCTCTCTCGGGGCTATTTCATCGGGTGTCACAATTCTTTCGCCAATCTTCTCGACAAAGATGGCGTTTTCACCGCAGTAAAGCTGGCATCGGCCACACACGGTGCAACGTTCCTCGTCCACCAAAACCGGTGGAAAAAAACCCCTTTCATTTCGTATCGTACTGAGTTCCAACACCTTCTCGGGACAAAACTTTATGCACTCATCACAGTCTTCCCCACCCTTACAGAAGCTGGTTATGATTGTTACTCTCCCAACAGGTATTGTACATTCCTGAATGTTCCAATACCGAACACTCGAAACTTCACTTTTCATGATTATCTTGCCTCATCCACTTTGGCTCTCGCTAAGAGCAGCACTATAGGTTCCTATCGAAAACGGTTCACGAACTCTTGAATTTGTAGCCGCTCTCAAAGGCCGCCAGATTCATTTCCTCTGTCCCGGGAGGCGCGGACTTCAATATGGCTGCTTTTAAACAGTTCTTGTCAATGATGGACGTTACTTTGCAGACAAATCCCATCAGAACATTGTTAGCAACTACCACCCTGAAATTCTCACGAGCAATCTGCGTTGCCGGAACTTTGAAAACCTTGACGGTCTTGGGAAGGTTATCGAGCAGACTGAGATCGACCATTGACTCATCCACCACGATTGTACCCTTATCGTTGATAATAACTTCGTTGTCCCGCTCCTTGGCAACAATGTCGGACATCATCAGAAGGAGATCCGGAACCGCGACAAAGGGATAATCAACTGACTGATTAGACAGGAGCATGTCAGTCACACAGCTGCCCCCTTTCATCTCCGGGCCGTAGCGCTTTGTCAGGGTGCTATTCAGTTTGGGATCCATGTTCATAGCCGCCAAGAGCATGGTTTTGCCCCCCTGTACAATTCCCTGGCCGCCGGTTCCCTCCATGCGAATTTGCATATACTTGATACCGCTAGCCCTCGGTTTGAACCTTATGTTGAACTTCTTGGCAGCGGCCTTCTTTGTCGACTTTACAAAGCTTAACGGCGACCTTTCCCGGATAGGAGCGTCCCTGAATATGCCCAGGCTGATCCGCTTCATGAAGTCACCCTGATCAATGTCTTCCTTACTCATGGTCTCTTTTATCTCGGCCTTTTCCAGAAAGAGGGCCTCAAGGGACTTGATCTTGTTACGCCTTTCATACAGCATGCAGGGGACCAGTATCTCAATAAAACTCGGACCCCTGTTTTTCATAGCCGAGACCATGCAGTCGATAAGGTGGTATGGGTGGCCTGACGTGGAGCGTGCCACAAAGGTGTAACCAACTGCCAGGGCCACGGCAACAGGATTAACAGGTGAGTAAGGATTACCACCTGATGTGGTAACGGTGCGTGCTCCGAGTGGAGTGGTGGGGCCATGTTGAAAACCTGTCATACTGTACCCGTAATTGTTCATACAATATACGTTTACGTCATGGCCGTGCCGGCCCAGAGCGAGAAAATGATTCCCACCAATGCCCAGGATATCTCCGTCGCCTCCCATTACACATACGTTCAGCTCAGGATTGGCCAGCTTAACCCCTAGGGCAGTAGGAATGGCGCGGCCGTGGGTGGCGTGAATGGTGTCGAGGTTCAAGTAGCCTGCAATGCGTGAGGAGCACCCGATACCAGACACCACTGAACACTTGTCCGGGTCATATCCGAGTTGTTGAATAGACTCTATGAAGACATTCTTGATCCTTCCTATCCTGCAGCCCGAACACCAGATGTTGGGCATCATCTCTTTTCTGAGGACGTCACCATAAGGGTGGTCGTCGATCTCCATCTTTGACTCCTCTGTTCGATCAGTGGTCATTTGTTGTTCCTTATTCAATGTTCGTCATTCGTTATTGTTCTGTTGTCAGTTGTCGCAGATATTCTCAAAGAGTCCTCTCCTAACCCGGACAAGCCGGAACCAGACAAGAATATAGAATCATGAACAAGGAATTCTGAATGTCGAGGTTTTTCCTTCTTAATTCCTTGTTGGACATT
>JAQYVR010000228.1 GCA_030145395.1 Desulfobacteria bacterium | reverse complement strand
TATTATCATTACTGCTTTCCTTTGTGTGGTTTTCCAGTCTCAGGCTTCCGGCACCTCAGCTCAAAAGGCAACGGATGAGCCCCGCTATGTGGGAATGGAAAGATGTAAAGAATGTCATCCGGAGGATGTAAAAACATATTCGGAGTGGAAGTACTCCAGAAACTTTCGCATCCTGGAAATGAGAGGTAAAGAACACGATCCGAAATGCGTGGCCTGTCACACTACCGGATACGGCCAACCAGGCGGCTTTGTGAGTGTGGAGGAGACGCCGCATATGAAGAATGTTCAGTGCGAATCATGCCATGGACCCGCAAGTATGCACATCAAGGCACCTACGGTGGAAGAGCATCAGAAGACATTGAGCATTCCCAAGAACGTCTGCACGACATGCCACCGCCAGCATGAGCACATGGGGTATTGACAACATGGGTCGAGTCACAAAATTTATAGATGAGTTGAGCACTCAGCTACATCTAGCGAACTTAAGCACAAAGGTTATACTCGGTGTAAGCCTTATTCTCATCGTAGTGATGGGCGTTTTTACTTACTATGACATGGTGTCTCGGGTGAAGTATCACTTGAAAGACCAAGAGGAACGAGCATATGAGATTAGTAACACGGTCATGAGAAGTATTGAATACCCCATGCTCGATGGAGAGATGGATGACGTACAAGCTATTCTGGAAAAGCTGAATAGACTAGAGGACGTGACAGTGGTAGATCTTTGTGACACCACGGGCACCATTAGATACAGTGGAATGCCAGCTAACATAGGCAAGGTCGACAATTCAGAGGTTACTAAAAAGGCCTTGCGCACAAGTACCATGATGAAAGGCTTGGAAACGGTGGGTGGCCGGAAGACATTTCACCATGCCATGCCTATACCCAATGAAGTAACCTGCCACAAGTGCCATGGACCTGAAAAGAGAATATTGGGGGCTTTATCGGTAGGAATCAGCTGGAGTCCCATAGAGGGGAGAATTGCAGCCCTTAGGAACAGAGCGATTGGCTTGGGCATCGTCTCCATTGTGGTCGTGGGTTTCTTCTTGACGCTGTTCTTGTCAAAATACATTACGCGACCTCTCGGCAAACTGACCCAACTCGCTGATCAAATCAGCCGCGGAAATCCCGGGGGTGAATTCGGCAGGATGCTTAAATGCTGGGAGGTACAAGACTGCGACAAAACGGACTGCCCGGCATATGAGAATACCGACGTCATGTGTTGGTACGTGGATGGAACCCACTGTAAGGTCCAGCCATCAGGGCAATTTCCGGAGAAGTTGGATATGTGTCGGAATTGTGCTGTGTACAAGGGCCATGTTGGCGACGAGATGGTCCGCCTGGCGGATTCGTTCAAGCATATGCTTCACCGATTAAAGGTGTTTGAGAAAGAGCTCGGGCAGTCTGAAGAAAAATACCGACTTCTCTTTGACACCAATCCGAACCCCATTTTTATTCTGGATCACGAAACGTTCGGGATCATAGACGCAAATGCGAGGGCTGAGAGTTTCTACGGTTATTCAAAAGAAGAACTCCTGGAGATGCCCTTTACAGAGCTCGGATACGAAGAAGATGCAGAAGAAATTGTGTTGGACTTCAAGAATGTCGTTGGCCTTCGGTCTATCCTTTCTCCTAAGAAGCGGCATCGCAGGAAAGATGGCGGCCTGTCTTATGTGAACATCCATGTATGTCACGCCAAGTATATGGGAAAAGATGCGCTGATCGCTACAACAAACGATATCACAGAGAGCATACAGCAGGAGGCCCAACTCACCCAGGCCAGCAAGATGGCCACCCTTGGTGAAATGGCGACCGGAGTTGCCCACGAGCTGAACCAACCCCTAAGTGCCATACAGATAGGAACTGATTTTTTCAGGAATATGGTGAAGCAGGGCCGGGAAATACCAAGTGATGAGATGGTCACTGTTTCCGAACAGATGGGAGATCAGGTAACTCGTGCGGTGGGCATCATCAATCATCTGCGAGAATTTGGACGAAAGGCTGAAATCCAACCGGAGAAGGTCGATATCAACGAACCACTAAATGGGGTTTTTACCCTGTTGAGCCAGCAGTTGAAGTTGCGGGGCATTCAGGTGAGGCTCAACTTGAAGGAGAATCTTCCCCCTATCATGGGTGACAGCAACAGGCTGGAACAAGTCTTCATAGACCTGATCATAAACTCAAGGGATTCCATGGACGAAAAGCAAAACCGCGCCGGAGACGCGGATGTAGATAACATCCTGACCGTTCGTAGTTTTCAAGAAGACGGTCAGGTGGTTGTGACGATTACCGATACGGGCGTGGGAATTTCTGATGAGGCAAAAACCAGGATTTTTGAGCCTTTCTTCACGACCAAAGAAGTCGGCAAGGGGACCGGTCTTGGTCTGTCAATCAGTTACGGTATTGTTAAAGACTACAATGGCACCATCGAGGTAGAAAGCGAAGTCGATAAGGGCACCACGTTCAAGATAACTTTCCCCGCCTGCGACGAAGAGAAAGCCGGGGTTTAGAGCCATGTCTAAGATCCTAGTCATTGACGACGAAGAAAGCATCAGGCGTCTGCTAAGCATCGCCCTGACCCACAAGGGCCATGAAGTGACAACTGCCGAAGACGGCGAAAAAGGGATTGAAGCCTTTAAGGAGACAAAGCCTTCTATTGTCTTTACAGATCTTAAGATGCCAGGCATGGACGGTCTGGAGGTCTTGAAGCAAATAAGACAGATTGAACCCGATGCTCGAGTTATCGTTATCACGGGACACGGTGACATGAGATCGGCCATCAAGGCGCTCCAACTTGAAGCCTCGGACTTCATCAATAAGCCGGTTACGGACGAAGCGCTTGAGGTTGCCATTAAGCGGGCTGAATATATATTGTGGCTGAAGAAAGAACTTAGAGGCTATACCGGTAATCTGGAACTTAAGGTCAAGGAAGCCACGCACGAGTTGAGTAAAGCCTATGGTTTTCAGAAGAACCTTATTCAAAGTTCGATTGATGGAATCATCGCTGTAGACAGAGAGGGATCCGTCATAGTCTTCAATCAAGGCGCCGAACACTTGTTGGGTTACACTTCAGATGAAGTTATTGGGAAAATGCACATGGACACAATATACTCCCCTGGTGTGGCTGTTTCCATCAAGGAAAAACTTGGCATCGAGGCCTACGGCGGAAAGAATAGACTTGTCAATTATGAGGACGCCGTCATATCCAAGAATAGCGAGGAAATCCCGGTGCGCATATCTGGAGCCACCCTTTTTGAGAATGACATAGCGACAGGCTCTGTCTGCTTTCTTCAGGATTTGCGCGAAATGAAACGGCTTCAGAAAGAATCGATAGAAAACGAAAGGCTTACGGCCATCGGGCAGGCGGTGGCAGGCATGGCCCACTACATAAAGAACATATTGAACGGTCTGCAAGGCGGCGTTTACATTGTCAATGTAAGTTTGAATAAGAACAAGCCGGATCTCTTGTCCAAGGGTTGGATGATGATTGAAGGGAATATTAAGAAGATTTCTGACCTGGTTATGAATATGCTCATCTATTCAAAAGAACGTGAACCGGATTACGTTCCCTGTGCTCCAAACGACGTCATTCAAGAGGTTTATGACCTTATGAAAGAGAAAGCCGCCCAGTCAGAAGTAACCCTGACCAAGGATATCGATCCGTCTATAGACATATTTCACCTTGATCAAAACGGGCTCCACCGCTCTCTCCTTAATCTGGTAACCAACGCCATAGATGCCTGTGTTCTTGACTCCGATGAAGATAAGACCTTGTCTGTCGTCATGAGAAGCCAACAGGAAGATAGCGGTCTCAGGCTTGATGTTATTGACAATGGCACAGGCATGCCTGAGGAAATTCAAGAGAAACTCTTTGAACGGTTCTTTACGACCAAGGCTGGAAAGGGCACCGGCCTCGGTTTGTTAGTGACTCGCGAGATCATTGATCAACACGGGGGGACCATCTCCGTTGAATCAGCTCCTGGCAAGGGCACGACCTTCACCATGCGTTTCCCAAATAGGGGTTCAGAAGAAACTCAGAATAACCAGAGCATGAATAGCGATTATGAACCCGACTGAAACATCATCACGGCTTCGCATCCTGCTGGTTGAAGACGACGAACACGACCGCCTCGCTTTTCACCGAGCCTTTGAAAAGAGCTCCGTCGCCTGCGAAATCAGGGATTGCATATGGGCCGAGGAAGCTCTGCTGCAAGTTCTTGCAGACGCTTCACTCTTTGACGTGGTCGTCGTTGACTACAAGCTGCCCGCCATGTCCGGTTTAGACCTGTGCAAGGAGCTTCTTGGTAAGAAGACTCCGTTGCCGTTGGTCCTCATGACTGGAAGAGGGTCGCAAGAACTTGCCATTGAAGCCCTCAAGGCCGGTGTTGATGACTATATTGTCAAGGAGCACGGCCAGGGCTTTTTGGATCTGTTACCCGTGGTGCTCCCGGAAATAGTCCGAAAGCATGGTGACCGCATAGCTCGGCAGCGGGCCGAGGAGGCACTGCGAAAAGCATACGATGAACTGGAACAGCGTGTTCAAGAGCGCACCGCTGAAGTGGCTAACGCAACCGAACAATTGAAGCGGGAACTTACTGAGCGCAAGCGAGCCCAAGAGGCATTGCGAGAGTCGGAGGAGAAATACAGTACCGTAGCTGAAAGTTCGCTGACCGGCATTTACATCGACCAAAACAGTAAGATCGTATTTGCCAACAAGAAATTTGCCGAGATTTATGGGTATTCAATAGAGCAATTGGTGGGTATGGAGTCCTTCGAGCTTGTCCATCCTGACGACAGGGCATGGATAGACGAGATAAGGACAAAAAGGCTGAAGGGAGAAGAAGCGTCATCGGAATACCAGGCAAGGGGCCTCACGAAAGACGGTAAGACCATATGGATTGTGAGAAGAAATACCCGAATAGACTACGGAGGCAAGCCTGCCATCTTGGGCAACATCGTGGACATCACCGAAAGCCGAGCAAAGGAGGCACAGCTAATCCAGGCGAGCAAGATGTCCACGTTGGGGGAGATGGCAACGGGTGTAGCCCACGAACTCAATCAACCCTTGAGCAGCATTCAGATAGGTGCGGATTTTTTCGGGAACATGGCTAAACAGGGCCTCCAGATACCCCATGAGGAGTTGGCATATGTGTCTGAACAGATGACACAACAGGTGGCACGTGCGGTTAAGATCATTAATCATATGCGACAGTTTGGACGAAAGGCCGAAATCCAACGGGAGAAGATCGATATAAACCAGCCTCTTAGGGCCGTTTTTGCGCTGTTGGGCGAACAGCTGAGGGTACGAGGAATAAAGGTCAAGCTCAATCTGGAGGATGACCTTCCCCCTGTTTTGGCTGACAGCAACAGGCTCGAGCAAGTGTTCATAGATCTGGTAGTCAACGCCAGGGATGCCATGGGAGACGAGAGAGCAAGATTGGACGGAGAGACCACTGAAAACACCTTGACCATTACGACGTTCCAGGAACACGGCAAGGTCGCCGTGACGATAGCAGATACCGGCCCCGGAGTATCCGATGGCCTGAAAGAGAAAATCTTTGAACCGTTTTTTACGACGAAAGAAGTAGGGAAAGGGACCGGCTTAGGCCTGTCAATCAGTTACGGCATTATCAATGACTATGACGGCACAATCGAAGTGGCAAGCGAGGTCGAAAAAGGGGCCGCTTTCAAGATAACTTTGCCTGCCTGTGACAGAGGTGGGCAAAAACTTTAGAAGCAATCTCAAAACCCCATCTAACGCTCGATGGCTGTGTTGTCCCGTTCTTTGAGCGGGACGCCTTGCCCTCATGAGGTTTTGAAATGGCTTCTAGTTTTGTGTCCCGAAAATGGTCACGGAGCAAGGAAAATGGCGATAGTCCAGCCATAGTTTTTAAACAAACTTGTGAGACACGATACTATCCATGAACATGCTAATACCATTGCCTTACAGGCGACCGGCAAGAAACAGGAAGAAGGAAGCGTGGTTGAGGGGGCAGCAATGAAAAGAAAGGTTTTAATTGTGGATGACGAACCGGAGCAAATAGACTTTGCTGCCACGCTGTTGGAGGAAAACGGTTACATACCTGTAGGCGCCTCGAATGGCATAGAGGGAATGAAGAAAGCCAAGACCGAAAAACCTGATCTGATTCTCCTGGACATTCTGATGCCCGAAAGAGGTGGGATCGGAATGTACCAGGATCTTAAGCATGACGAGGAGACAAGGAATATCCCGGTTGTCGTTGTTACCGGTGTTGCCAAGGGCGAGGATTCTGACGAACTCATGATAGGACAGAACCAAAACCTACCCGCCCCGGACGCGTATATTGAGAAACCAATAAACCCGGATGTCGTGATTAGCCTGATCCGAGGCTTGTTGTCATAGAGGAATCGATCGAATCGACTGAGTACCCAAGAACCAGATTCTTGACCTTTTCCCTTAAAGAGAAGCCTTTCCGTGGTTGGGTTTTCACTCGTTCTTCTTGTGTTGTTCCCCGCATGCCTTTCTACTTTGTCAAGCCTGCCTTACGGCATTTGTGCGTGGAGCAAGCCAGTCAGAACAGTCTCTACTTTTCCACCCTCTCCAGTTCTTTGTGCCTTTCCTTTGACAGATCTGCTTCACTAAACTCGGAGCCTTCTGGCAACACGACATAGAACTGTGACGTGTAATCAAGTTCGATACCAACATCCTGCATACGGCATTCGAGCAGATGTCCCCCTGCCCTTCTGTCCGCTGTAATAAAATGAAGGTGATAACCCGGAACATTTATCCCTTTCATGTAATCCGGTGTTCGAAAACCTACGATCGTTCCTTTCACATCGTAAAACTGTAATATCGACTGATCCTTTACCACCTCAACAAGTGGAGGATATGGCTTGTTCTGCCTGGGGACGCTCCTCGTCTTGATATACTCGAACGCCCCTTCTATCTTCACAGCATAAAAGATGTTCTCTGTTGGCAACTTACCATCCAAATATCGACTTAACTCCTCATAATTCATTTCTTTATCCAACAGTAAGGTTTCGTCCGATTCAAAGAAGGTCACTGCAGCAAATGGTGTCTTCATGGAATCGTCAACAGGATAAGCTGTCCCGTCAACCTTTATTTGATAAAACTCACCATCCAATCCAACCATCTCTCCGTCAAGGCCATCAAAAGTACCGAGGCCAAAATCGCCGTGCTTCTTCAACTCCTTAATGGTCATATGTCCGTCGTAGACGCCGGCAAGGAGGGCATCGATGGTTGACGTTTGAAAAAGGACATCCTTATTCTTTTGCAGACCCGAGCATCCGCAAATCGCTATACTCAAGAATATCGCCGCCAGCGAACAACGAATTGTTTTCAAGGTTGCCTCCCTCAGCGCTCTGGTTGATTTGTCCTCGAACAGATCGATCCGAACTGCTCGATCAATGCAAGGTTTTTATAACCATCCAGCATATTTGTCAATTCTTAGTCTCTTTAATCGCGCCTACACCGTTGACGATGGTACGCTTTGGTGCTAAAAGGAGAGCGCTCATCCATTAGCGATGGGCTACTTTTTGTCCAAAGGCATACGTATGTCTGGAGGCACTGTGTATTGAGCGGTTCTGAAATCCGCATTGCGCCTCACGGCTTGAGAACATCCCCACATTACGCATTAACGAAATGAGGTTATTATGCTTTCTTTGATGAGAAAACACGCCCAGTCTTGGCTGATCAAATTGGCCCTGGGTGCTATTGTAATAGTTTTTGTCTTTTGGGGGGTCGGGAGCTACCGGGCTCAGAAGGGCAACCGCATAGCGCTTGTAAACGGTGAACCTATCGTTCTTGAAGCATTCCGCAGTGTTTATGACCAGATGCTGCAAACCTACCGAAGGCAGTTTGGCGATGCCTTGGACGCAAAACTCATCCAAAACCTAAATCTCAGGAAACAGGCATTGGATCAGCTTATCGACCGCCAGCTTCTCCTCCAGGAAGCGACGAGGCTCAACTTCCGCGTAACCAACGAAGAATTGCTCAGGACGATCCAAGAGGTGCCGGCCTTTCAAAGGCACGGGCACTTTCACCCAAGGCAATATGAACTAGTCCTGAATAGCAACCGCATGACACCCGAGATGTATGAGGAAAGCAAAAGATATGAGTTGCTCGTTGAAAGACTGCAGAGCTTCATCTTCGGCAGTATCAAAGTGTCGGAAGCCGAGGCCCTCGAGACTTATAATTGGCTCAAGAATGAGGTGAGTGTCGAGTATGTGGTTTTTAAACCTTCGACTTATACCATCGTCGAGTTAACCCCGGAGGAGATCGAGGCCTATTTCTCCAAGAATGGGAAGGCGTACGAGATCCCGCATAGAGTAAAGGTCCAATATCTGCTTCTCGATTTCAAGGGGTTTGAGGCCAAGGTCGATATTTCTGACGAAGATATCGGCATCTATTTTGATCTCAACAAGGAAGACTATGCCTCCCCCAAGAAAGTCAGGGCACGCCACATCCTGTTCCAAGTGGGGCCGGATCCCAAGCCTGAAACTATTAAGGAGGCTCGGAAAAAGGCCTTGAATGTCTTAGAAGACGCCAGGTCTGGCACAGACTTTGGCGAACTGGCCAAGAAGCATTCCGATGATCCTGGGAGTCGAGACAAGGGAGGCGACCTGGGATTTTTTACCAGGGATCGCATGGTAAAGCCCTTTTCAGATGCTGCCTTTTCCACCAAGACAGGTGAGATCAGTGAACTGATCAGGACTACTTTTGGCTGGCATATCATCAAGGTGGAAGGAATTGAGGAAGCCAAAGAACCCATCCTGGCCGAAGTCGCTGACCAGATTCGCAAGAAGCTTGCGAAAGATGAAGCCAGAACACTTGCTTTTGATCGAGCAGAGGAGATCTACGAGGCCTGTTACGGGGCCGGCAATATATCAGAAGTTGCCAAAAGGAATCAGCTCAAGGTCCATGAGACCGATTTGTTCTCGGAAAATGAGCCCATAAAGGAAGTCAAAGAGGGACAGGAATTTGCCAAAACAGCCTTTGCTCTCGGTGAGGACGAAGTCGGGGAGCCCCTTGAACTGTCAGACGGTTACTATATACTTCAGTTGATCGCTAAGCAACCGGCCACGATTCCAGAGCTGAAGAGTGTTGAAGAAAAGGTAACGCAAGACCTGACCGAACAGAGAAGAAACGATCTGGCCAAAAAGGACGCTGAGGAGTTCTTGAATGGTCTTAAAGGTGGAGCCGAGTTTCAAAAGGCCGCTGCGAGCAGGGAACTGAAGGCGGAGACTACTGGTTTTTTCGAACGGTCCGGTACGATCCCGGGACTCGAAGCAGAAAGGAATATCCAGGAGACCGCCTTCAAGCTAAGTCAGTCAGAACCGTTTCCAGATGATGTTATCAGAGGGACGCAAGGATATTATGTTGTCCAGTTTAAGGCCCGACAGAACGCAGATCCAAAGGAATTCGAGGAAAAGAAATCGGAAATCACGACCAGTCTTTTGTTCCAGAAACGTCAAAGGGCTACCGGGGAATTTGTCGACGGATTACGCAAAAAGAGTGAGATTAGTATTCAGGATGGATTTCTGGATTAAAGTAGTTCTCGGGAACACGCTCTGATTAGCATAGCTCTTACGGGTGCTAGTCCTCAGTCAACTTTTGACTATAGCCCATGCACGGTTTTTATGGCCGCATTCTATTTGTAGACCTATCGCGTAAGCGCTTTCGTGTTGAAACCCCTGACGAGAAGGTCCTCAGTGGCGTTCTGGGCGGCAAGGGGCTGGCATCCCATCTCCTCCTCACATTGAACCCTCCTATGGTTGACCCCCTGAGTCCAGAAAATAACCTGATCTTTTCCACCGGGCCTGCGTGCGGCAGCCTGGTCTGGGGCTCATCCAGATACGGTGTTTTTACCAAGTCTCCCCAGACCGGTTTCTATTCTGAATCGTATGCAGGGGGCAGAGTCCCCGAAGCCATCGATGCCGCCGGGTATGATGCGGTCGTCATCGAGGGAAAGAGCAATACGCCTGCGGTTCTGGTGGTTGACCCCCAAGGTGTGGCTTTTCATGACGCGGATGACTTGTGGGGGATGGATACCCATCAAAGCGAAGATGAGGCAATCAAAAGGTTCGCAAAGAAAGAAAGTGACAGGAGGTTTCGAGCCGGTGCCGTGGTCATAGGGCCTGCGGGAGAACACCAGGTATGCTTTTCGGTCATAGAGAACGACTATTGGCGGTCGGCCGGACGGACGGGTGCAGGAAGCATCATGGGCAGTAAAGGACTCAAAGCTATCGTGTTTCAGGGCGATCGAAGGCGAAAGCTGGCCGACAGGAAAGCAGTTCAGACGTTCGCAAAAAACTTGGCAAAAGAGGCTAAGGAACACCCACAGGTCGAGGCCTATAAGAGTAAGGGTACTCCCATGTTGGTCAAGGTGATGAATGAAGTGGGCGGTTTTCCTACACGCTACTGGTCTGAAGGAACATATGAAAAGTGGCCGCAGATCAGCGCCGATGCCCTGCATGATCGCTGTGAAGTGAAGCCGCGAGCCTGCTTGAAGTGTTTCATGGCCTGCGGTCGAATGACCAAGGTCCGGTCCGGACGTCATGCCGGGCTCCGGTTGGAAGGGCCCGAATACGAAACCATCTATGCCTTTGGGGGACTCTGTCTGATCGATAACATCGAGGAGATTATCTATCTCAATGATATCTGTGACCGGCTCGGAATAGACACAATCACTGCCGGAAACCTTTGCGGACTCACCATTGAAGCAGCACGCCGGGGAAGGATTGATATTGCCATCGACTACGGAGATGTGGATGCCATTGCCGGGCTATTGAAGAAGATCGCCTTCAGACAGGGCATAGGCGACCTATTGGCGAGGGGGATCAAGGCAGCTTCGGAGGAATGGGACCTTCAAGATTTGGCGGTTCATGTCAAAGGTCTTGAGCCTGCCGGTTACGACCCGAGAGTCCTCAAGGGTGTGGGACTCGGCTATGCGACCTCTGATAGGGGCGCATGCCACCTCAGGGCGACCTTTTATAAAGCAGAACTCTCAGGCATGATAGACCCGGATACGATCGAGGGGAAGGCGGCTATGTTTGTGGACTTTGAGGACCGTCTCACCCTCTTTGATGCCTTGATCCTATGTCGTTTTTTTCGGGACCTTTATCCCTGGGATGCCCTGTGCGAAACAGTGCAGGGCCTGACAGGCATAGAAGCCAGCAAAACAAGGCTTAAGGCAATCAGTGCCAATATCTCAAACATGGTTCGAACGTTCAACATACAGGAGGGACTTCGGCGCGAAGATGACCGACTCCCGAGCCGGCTTCATAAAGAGGCCCTCAAAAGCGGCCATCAGATTAGCGAAGTCGAGCTTGAGACGATGGTCACCGAATACTATCACCTCAGGGGCTGGGATGAACAAGGGAAACCAAGATAGGGGAACCCGGATCCACCGTCTGTCAAGTTTGCCGGAGATTGAAGCTCCCAGCCCTAAAGGTCCGAGAGCTTCCCGGTAAGGCATTCTTCTGATTTCAGATAGCTTCCCTTACGACCGACCAAGGTCAGGCGTAAGAGAAGCAGGCCGGTCGCGGCGGTGGGTGCGCCGACGTACTAAGGTACTTCAAGCACCCACCAACAAAGAGGATCCGGTGAAATCGGCAGACCCGAAGGGCAAAAAAAACGAGGGAAAGAATAGCATAGCAACTAACTCAGCAAGGTGACAGATTGCGACGGCCCCGCTCTGAGATAACCCGTTGCAATGGTATCGATTATTGTTGGAGCTTCGTTTTCTCGGCGGTGGATTTGGGGGGGGAACGGTCATACGTGTTCAGATGAAGATTCTCAGCAAACGCGGGGCACCAAACTCACTCCCGCTTCGGAATCTCAGACGGGTTCTTAAGATAGGTCATAAACACAAAGGGCATCTCGCTGTAGCTCAACGAGATGCTCTTGGTGTTGAAACAATTGCGTCCTACAATTTAACAACGTTCCTGGCTGAAGGGCCCTTGGCGTCTTCTTCTACGTCAAAACTCACCTTATCGCCCTCAGCAAGAGACTTGAATCCAGCCCCATCAATGGCGGAGTGATGAACGAATACGTCTTTATCGTCTTCCACCTCAATAAAGCCATAGCCCTTTTGGTCACTAAACCACTTCACTGTTCCTTCTGCCACAACGATGTACCCCCTTCCCAATTTTTCGTACAGCCTTCAGGCACTACTCTGGAAGAAGCCACAAAACCGCATCGCTAAGGCAAAAGGTGGAATTGAAGCGGGTTCCAAAGTACGGATCCTGACTTCCGTACCCGATCCGTTTTCCTGACATGACCATGGGTTCATGTCAAGCGATGTTGGACCGACCGCCTGACCTTATATCAGCTACAATAATGTGTCAATGAGAACCTCATACGGCATTGAGCGTGATGGAAGCAGAGGGCGTTGATTATCCTCCCTGCCCTCTGAACTCTAGTCCCAGCAGGCTGATATCGTCCTGGGGTTCTGCCTTGTTGCCAAACTCTGTCATAGAATTTATGATTCCATCTATCATCCTGGAGATGGAATCAGTTCTTAATCTTTGCAGCTCAATATAAAGGCGATCTTCGCCTGCGCACGAGAGGTGTTTGCAGTCTCTTTCCTGTTACTCTGCTTATTGGACCATATACAAAGCAGGGGCTTTCTGACCGGCTCGCTCCCCGCGCACGAAGTGCTTGCTGCCGTAAGGCAGAACCCCCGTCCTTCATGGAGGGGAAGTTTCACAATAAGGAGATTTCCTAAAGTGGTCTAAATCAAATCTTATTTTGGCAAAACTCATGCAGCATTTTGGACTGGCGATATCGGATGAGATTCTAAAGAGATAACTTAATAGGCGGGAGAGACAGCCTAAGAGATTGACCAAATGCAAGTGGAATGAAGCATTTCCCCGTCACAAAAACAAAAAAGGCCCTCACGGACTGGCATCAGTGATGCCGTATATAAACATCTTTCAATACCCAAGAGCTTTCGGGTTGTGTTCCGACTGACTTCACTTGCACAAATAATGACGCAAGGTGAGTTCTTGTGATCCTTCAGGGGTTGCCTGCTGTTTTAGGACAGCATTTCGTGCGCGGGGAGCGAGCTGGCCAGGGTAAACATACATCTTCTACTCGATGGCTATAATCACCTTTTCGTTCTTCTTATGCTCATCTATCTCCACTAAAGTGCCGCGGACTTCTTCGTTCTGGGATAGTTCCACGATCTGATTGATATCGATGCCCTTATCTTCCAGTGCAGCAGCAGCTTTCTTGGGTATCATCTTGGATGCGAATTTGAGCATGCCGAGAGGAATAGTAACGGTCCAATCAGGGCTCGCATTGTTGCCTTTGAATACTCTAATTTTCAGACTTGCCATGAGTCTTATCCTTTGGCACTTCTTACGAAAAAAAGTCCCGCAGAGCCATTATGGTCTTAGAATCAATCCAACACTCGATTTTCTGCCCCCGCCGCTCCATGCTGATGAGTCCGGCTCGGCGCAGCTCCTTTATATGATGTGAGATCGTGGAGGGCACGATACCGAGGTCCTCGCCAAGTTCACCGACACACGCGCATCCCGCAAGATCTGCATTAGTATCGATGCTGGCACGCGTTCCCGGCGTACAACATGAGACGAGGCGCAAGAATATCCTTAGTCGGTTTGGATTTGAGAGCGCCTTGAAGATTTCGGCAAACTCTTCGACGTCTGCATCTCGATACTTCGACATGCTTCGAAGTTTAATGCCGTACCCAATCTTTGTCAAGGCTATTGCAGAAAGAATTCCTTATCCCCAGCTTTTTCATCTTGGGGAAAGGAGGTCGGGTTAAGGAAGCTCTTTGTACTTTACATTTCCGTCATAGATTCCGCTTAACCAGCCCGTGATTCCTGATCTGGTTCTGATCAAATACCATGCATTACTTGGGTTATTATCGGGTGCCTCTTCGATGATCTGAAATTCCGTGTT
>JAQYVR010000203.1 GCA_030145395.1 Desulfobacteria bacterium | reverse complement strand
ACTCCGCCCTTGGGGTTCAGTTTCAATGGCAAAGCAATCACCGTCCAGTCGGAAAACGGTCCCCTGAGTTGTACTATTGATGCCACTGGTGCGACGGTGGCGGTCAATTTTGCGACCAATGAAGGCCCAGACTCCGTGTTGTCCGGATTCACTGTTACTAATATTGATAAGGATCGCAGCTTACTGTTTAATGCCCAACCATTATCATCTGCCTCAAGAGTAGCAACAACGTCCCCCTTCCCTAGAACAAGAGGCAACCAAAACCCGAAAATCGCTGCCTACTGTTCATAGCGTGGATTTCCGTGCAAAATTGAGGTGTTTACTTGTTTGCGGATGTCCCCAGATTCACACAATATGCCCGGAAGGGTCGGGGAAGATAACTTGCAAGGGCTCCTATGGCTTTGGGTGAAGGGACCATCCTGCTCCAAATCGTGGCCGATTTTTTGGCCCCAGGCCCGTACCTGGTCACGATAGTGGAAGGCTGAATCCTGTCTCCAAGAAGACGGCACCTGAGCTTCCAGCGAAGGGCCAGGACGTGGATCGCAATGCGCCGCAGCCGTTCCCGCACCGTTGGTCTGCCGAAAAGCTCGCTTATCTGACGATCCAGGGCTGTTGCCCGTTGGCGCTCAGTCTCGTTTACGGGGTATCTGGCCACCAGGGGCAAGATGGTGGCATATTCCAATGTTCTACGTCTGAACTGCTCCATCCTGGCCTCAAGGCAGGCATCCCGCCCCGGCAGTGCCGCCAAGTGGCCATAACCGCGGAACACGTTCTCCGCCACGCGGTACATGGAGCTTGAATTGACCTCATAATCCTGGCGAAAGGCGGCTATTAGAAACTTCTCCGCAGTGTTATCGGGAAATTCGGGATGGTGGTAGGCAAGGTACTTCTGGCCGTGCCACTCCTCAAAGGGTAGGTCCTGTCGAAGGAGCCCACGCCTCTCGTGGTCCCGGTAAAGTGCTGTTACGGGCAAAGGCGTCAATAACATGAACTGGACCAGGTCTGCTTCCAACCCCACCAGAAAATCGATGTCCGTTTGAATATTCTCCTGCGTATGATGCTCCTGGCACAAGATTCCGGAGGCCAAGACAATTATGCCCCTGTCCCGCAACTCCTGCGTGAGACCCTTGGGGTCAATGCCCTCGTTCTTTTCAAAATTTCCCTTGCTGCTGGAAGCCTCGAAACCAATCCAAACAAAGGTCACACCCAGGCGGACCATGTTGTCCACGCCAAAGGCCATGATTGCCTCGGCTGATGAAAAGATGTGAAAAGTGAAATAACGTCCATGTCTTTCCATCTCAGCGAGCAGATCCTGGGCCCTCTGGCGGTCTTTGAGGAAGTTCTCATCCATGACGGAGAACTCATCAATGCCTCTCTCGTCGGCAATTCTTCGCGCGGTTTCAAAGAGTTCTTTGCCCGTGGGAAGGTAGGCCGTGTATTTTCGGCCAAAAAAATGCGTCGTGCTGCAGAACTTGCAGCCATTGACACATCCCACGCCTGGCACCAGCAGATTGGCGCCAACTCCGGGAAAGGGAGCTCCAAAGGCGGCCTGTCGTTCTGAAATGGACAACGTGGGGTGGACAAAGGGGGCGTCAGGATCTTCTCCCAAGAAGGACCTCAGCCATCGAATCCCTTCGCCCTTGACTACGTGATCACAGTCCAGCAGGTGCTCCACGCCGTCAATTGCCGCACCGTGGCCACCGATCACAATGGTTGACTCCGGAGATATTTGCCTGGTGAGTCCTGTCATTTCCTTGGCCTTGACAAAGTTAGGCGTTATGAACGAAATGCCCACCACGTCGTAGCCTTTTTTCAGCTCCTCCATAAACCTCTTTCGGCTGGGAAAATCCAGAACGGTCACATCTGCCTTGATGTTGGCAGCCAGGAAATACAGCCCGAAGGATCGCTGTTGAAAGCGCCAGGAGCCCATCTCCTGGGCCTTGGTAACCTGATTGTGAAAAAGCTCCATTAGGTTTTCTTTCCGTCCGTATGCATCGTCAACACCAAAGGGGCCGAAGACACCGGACAGCAGCACCCGTTGAGGGCCTTTATCTTGAACTCTAAATTCGGACATTACTACTCCTCAAAAAGACGGGAAAAGCCTCAACCATCACCTACCCTTGTGGGTTAAGGGGCTATCTGAATTATGCCGCGTTTCCCTGTCCCAAAAAAAGCCCCGGAGCCATTCCAGAGCTTACAACGTTTGCTTTTAGACCAGGAACACTGCTAATTACGGGGGACTTTACAGGCAGGCTGCTTTCCTGTCAAATAAGGACTTTGGGGACGTTATTGAATAAGTTGAATAACTTTGATGCGAGATCTTCATGAAAGCCTATCCTGTACATCCTGTTAATCCTGTCCAGGTTCCTTGTCTGCGGTGAGCCAATTACCGTTACTAGATGGGGACGTTCGTGCAGAACGTGCACAGGCGCACTCGTTCGTAGCAAGGCCCTCGTCTGTTGAAGGAAATCTTGTGTACCTACGGGGACGTCCCTATCTCCCATTTCCGCCCCTGTGAAAAAAAACTGTTGCCATTTCCAAAAAAGCCTGTATTATATCCGGTTGACTGCGTAACACCTTGGCGGGGCTGTTCCTGGAAACAGGTATTGACAGACCCTGCCGATGAGTCTTCATCGATCACTCACTAACCCCCCATTGCTCTCAGCAATCCCTTGAAATTGCGGTGGCACGACTGGTTGGCGACGACGATGCATTCATGCCAGTCCATCATCAGTGCTGCTGCCTAATCTCGCATTCAGGCCATATGGTTGTCCTGCGGCTTGCACTGTGACACCTAACCGCGTTTCTATCTCGGAACGGCCACCGCGCGTGGACTTGGGCCGACATTGCAGCCTTGGGTTGAGCGAAGTGGAAGTCTTTCGCTTTTCCCCGGTTCGGAGCAGCCCTTGTCGCATTGCGGAAACCACCCGTTTTTGAGTCGGAACCAGAAGGAAACAATTATGTCTTTTAAGAACTTGGAGTTAGCTTCGCCCATCCTGAAAGCCCTTGACCGATGCGGGTATGCCGTCCCGACGTCGATCCAGGCCCGATCCATCCCAAAAATCCTGGCCGGCCATGATGTTATAGCCTCTGCCCGGACCGGCACCGGCAAGACCGCAGCCTTCATGCTGCCGATTCTGCAACACCTGAGTTCTCCTGGTCAGGGCCAAAAACGCGCCCCGCGGGCGCTCGTGTTGACGCCTACCCGAGAGTTGGCTGAGCAGATCACACAGTCGGCTCGCGTTTATGGCCAATACCTGCCTGTTAAGAGCGCTACCATTGTGGGCGGAATGCCGTACCAAAAGCAAATCAAGGCCTTGTCCAGGCCACTTGATCTGGTCATCGCAACCCCGGGGCGCCTGCTTGACCTCTTGGGGAGTAGAAATATCAAGCTCACGGGCCTGGAAGTACTGGTGCTGGATGAGGCCGACCGTATGCTCGACATGGGATTTATCGCGGATGTGGAGAGAATTGTTAACAGTGCACCACCTCAACGCCAGACGCTCTTGTTTGCAGCGACACTGGACAACACCATCGTCAAACTGGCACAGCGTATCCTAAAGAATCCGGAGCGTGTTGAAACTGAATCCACAAAAATCACCCATAAACGTATTGAACAGCGTCTGCATGTGGTCGATAATCGCCGGCATAAGCACCGTATGCTGGAGCACCTCATCGCTGATTCGCACTTGACCAGGGCGATTATCTTTTCGGGTACGAAAAGGAATGCTGATCGCCTGGCCCGTGATCTCTACGCCGGGGGCCATGCCGCAGCAGCACTGCACGGGGATATGAGACAGAGCGCTCGAAATCGCACCATGAGCAACATGCGGAGCGGGGAGATCAGGCTCTTAGTTGCCACCGATGTTGCCGCACGCGGTATTGATGTGGCCGGTATCAGCCACATCATCAATTTTGATCTCCCAAGATGTGCCGAAGACTACGTTCACCGCATAGGCCGCACCGGCAGGGCCGGCGCCTCAGGTATCGCCATCTCTTTTGCGTTGCCCGGAGAAGTCGACGAGCTGTCGCGTATTGAACGGTACATTGGCGGGACTCTGCGCCGACATGTTATCCCGGGGCTTGAACCCACGCGGTTGCCGCGGCACGCCACGGTGAAGAAGAAACGCCGACAGCAGCCACAGGCTCAAGGCAAAGGGCGGAACGGATCCAAACGGCCAACCTTCGGCAACAAAGGGGATACCACGCCTTCAGGGTCTTCCAAAGGCAGGAGGTGGACATCGACAAAGAGAGAAAAGCACGTTACCATAGAATACCACGGGAGAAAGGCAAGCCAGCAGGCGAGGTGGGCGAGGTAAACGATGGACCAGAAGCTGATTAGAAACATTGCGATCATCGCCCATGTTGATCACGGCAAGACCACGCTCGTGGACCAGTTCTTCAGGCAGAGCGGCATGTTTCGGGACAACCAGCCCGTGACCGAACGGCTCATGGACTCCATGGACCTGGAGCGGGAACGCGGCATTACCATAGTATCCAAGAACGGTTCTTTCCGGTACCGGGATTACATGATCAATATCATCGACACCCCGGGGCATGCTGATTTCGGCGGCCAGGTTGAACGGGTGCTGCGCATGGCGGACGGCTGCCTGCTCCTAGTGGATGCTCAGGAAGGCCCCATGCCGCAGACTTATTTCGTACTGAAAAAAGCCCTGGCTGTCCCTCTTCCGGTGCTGGTCGTAATCAACAAGGTTGACAAGCCCGCAGCCCGGCCACAGTGGGCCCTGGACCAGGTATTCGATCTTTTCGTTAAGCTGGAGGCCCCCGACGAACTGCTCGATTTCGCGGTGGTCTTTGCCTCGGCTAAGGCGGGGTATGCCCTTGACGAGCCGGACGACCCTGTTGACGGTGCTTCCATGGTGCCGCTATTTGAAAAGATCATCGCCCATATCCCGCCGCCGCCCGGTGACCCGCAGGCTGTGCTCCAGCTCCAGGTGAACACCATTGATTACTCGCCTTATCTGGGTAAGCTCGGCATCGGCAGGGTGGTAAACGGGCGCATTAACATCAATCAAAATATCGCTGTGGCGAAGCGCGACCACAGTCTGGTACCGGCCCGCATCACCAAGATATTCCGGTTTGAGCAGGACCAGAAAGTCCCGATCGAGGCGGCCAGCGCCGGGGAAATTGTGGCTGTGGCCGGCCTGGACGACATCACAGTGGGCGTTACCTTCACCGATCCTGATGACCCCAGGCCCCTGCCGCTGATCAATATCGATCCACCCACCGTGGCGATGCATTTCATCCCCAACGATTCTCCCTTTGCCGGCCAGGAGAGCAATTTCATCACCTCCCGCCACCTGGAGGAACGCCTGTTCAGGGAGACCCTGGCTGACGTCGCCCTCAGTGTGGAATCTCTGGGAGGCGGCACCGGCTTTAAGGTCTCCGGCCGAGGGGAGCTGCACCTTTCAATCCTTATCGAAAAGATGCGGCGTGAGGGATACGAATTTCAGGTAACCCGGCCCCAGGTCATCATGAGGGAAGAAGATGGCCAACTGCAGGAGCCTTACGAGGAATTGACCATTGATGTGGACGAAAAGTACCGGGGAGCGGTCATTGAAAAGCTGGGCAGGCTGAAAGGGCAGATGCTGGAGATGAACCGCAACAACGAGATGATCCGGCTGGTCTATAAGGTTCCGACCCGTGGACTTACCGGTTTCCGCAGCGAATTTCTTACCGACACCAAGGGGATGGGCGTGATGAACTACGTCTTTGCCGGCTACGGCCCCTTTGCCGGCGAGATCGTGAATCGCAGCAGCGGAGTGCTTGTGGTCAAGGAGGCCTGCACCACGGTGGCCTATGCCCTCTTTAACCTGCAGGAGCGGGGCCGCCTCTTTCTAGGCCCGGGGGTCAAGGTCTACGCCGGCCAGATCATCGGTGAGCATTGCCGGTCTGGCAACCTGGTGGTGAACCCGGCCAAGGGCAAGAAGTTGACCAACATGCGAGCTGCGGGCTCGGATGAAAACGTCATCCTCACCCCGCCGCATCGCCTGAGCCTAGAGGACTACATTGCCTTTATCAACGATGATGAACTGGTGGAGGTGACCCCGGCCGCCATCCGGCTGCGTGAGCGGAACGGATCAGCCGGGAAAACCCGGGGACGAAGATGCCCGGGAAATCTGATTGAAGACAACGGGGTCGTATCTTAATTATTCGTGTCTTGATCCGGCATAGATGGAGAAAACACTCTTCGGAAAAAGGTCCTTGACACACGAAGGTGACTTTTTTATGCTTACATGTTCTGTTGTTATACCCTTTGTGCCCTGCCCAAGGTCAGCGCCCCATCGCACTTTGTCGCATGAACTCAAGGGAATGAGAAGATAATGGCGGGATGCATCTTGTTTCCCGGCATTTGCAAGGCTTTTGTAAGACGCATGCTTATGCTTGTACCACGCTGGCTTTTCTGTCCATGAACAAGTTTGACGGCTTCGTAAAAAGTCCATCTGCGGTGTTGCGCCTCATCTTTCGTCGTTGCGACGTACCGTGAGTACGCCTCACTCCTCAAGATTTGCGCGCCTTGCATCTGGAGCTTTTTACCTTGCCGTCCTTCTGATGACTTTTTACGAGATCATTAAGTTTGACCTATCAGAAAAATACGGGAAGAGATTGAGGAAGGTGACTTGAATGAATTCGGATGCTGTATACCCGCTCGGAAATAAAGCGAAGATTCTGCTGTCCAGTGTCTTCGGACCATATGCCCAGGATGATGAATACGGAAGCCGCAAGATCAACCCGATGGAGCTTTACCACAACCAGGTTACCCGGGTTCAGGGTGTATTTTCCCTGAGGATGTTTCACCGTTCCTTCGGGTTGTTGATGATCCAATCCAACCTCGACGCCCCCTGCACTTTACTAGACTTTCCAACCCTCGAGCGTTTTGTGGAAGAACTGCGCCAAAATCCCTACGACATTGTCGGGATCAGTTCCATTGCCCCCAACACGGGCAAGGTAAAAAAGATGTGCGAATTGATACGCAAACATCTCCCCCAGGCAACCATAGTCGTAGGCGGGCACATAGCCAACAAGGGCGGCCTCGAAAAGATCATCGATGCCGACCACATCGTCAAGGGTGAAGGGGTGAGGTGGTTTAGATCATTTCTAGGACTGGATCAAGATGCCCCCATCCGGCACCCTGAAGTCTATTCCGCCAACGGTACCCGAGTCCTAGGGCACACCCTTCCGGTCAGGCCCGGGGAGACTGCCGCCATGTTGGTCCCTTCGGTGGGCTGCCCGCTGGGATGCAACTTCTGTTGTACCTCTGCCCTGTTCGGAGGCAAGGGCAAGTCTATAAACTTCTATGAAACAGGGGACGAGCTTTTTGAAGTAATGTGTGGACTGGAAAAGAAGCTTTTCGTCAAGTCCTTTTTTGTGATGGATGAGAACTTTCTTTATCACCGCAAACGTGCCCTGCGTCTTTTGGAACTAATGAAGGAAAACAACAAGAGCTGGGCATTGAACGTTTTCAGCTCTGCCCGGGTTCTCGAGTCGTATTCCATGGAAGAGCTTGTGGGTCTCGGGATCGGGTGGATCTGGATGGGTATCGAAGGAAGAGAAAGCCAATACCGGAAACTTGCGAGCATTGATACCCGCAAATTGGTGCAAAAGTTTCAATCCCACGGAATACGAGTTCTGGGCTCCTCAATTATCGGTCTTGAAAACCACACCCCGGAAAATATCGATGAGGTCATCGATTTCTCAGTCAGCCACGATGTGGTCTTCCACCAGTTCATGCTTTATACCCCCCTGCCGGGAACACCTCTGTACGAAGAACACAAAAAAGACGGGACCCTGTATGATGAATCAGCGTTTTCGGTTGCCGACACCCACGGTCAGTACCGGTTCAACTACCGACACAAACATATCCGTGATGGGCAGGAAGAAGAATTTCTATTAGATGCATTCCGCCGTGACCTAAAGATCAACGGCCCAAGCGTCGCCAGACTTGCCAAAACGCTCCTTAAGGGATGGCTGCGATACAAGAATCACCCGGATCGGAGGATTCGGGACCGCTTTGCTTTTGAGGCCAAGTCGCTCAAAGACACCTATGCCGGAGCAATCTGGGCCATGGCAAAAGGGTATCGCAAGGATCGACCCATGGCGAAAAAACTCGAATTGATCCTCAGAGATATCTATAGAGAATTTGGATTAAAGGCCAGAATCATCGCCCCTGTGATCGGAATATACCTTTTCTTGACCATGAAGTTAGAAGCGCGGCGGTTGGCAAGGGGTTGGACTTATGAACCCCGTTCGTTTTACGAGAAGAACCAGGCGGCCCTGGCCCTTGAAAGGGCCGAAGCCCCGGCCCGGCAAAACAGGCCCTATCAGGTATCGGGAGTCAAAGCTCTGTCACCGGCTCCGTCACCGGCCGGGAACAGAAGATAATTTGGCCATCAAGCAGATTAGGGATGTGTGTCCAGCCTTGGGCGGTAATCCTGGAGCCCTACGCCAGTAGATTGCGAGACCTTTGCATAACCTCTTTTCACTTGTGTGTTTGAACCTTTTGACCCATCTACGGACTTGCTTACTAAATCCTGAGAACTCGGCCTAACGGCCTCAAACAGCTCAGGATTTGCCCACTTGCGTGGGCCGCTCGCTTC
>JAQYVR010000031.1 GCA_030145395.1 Desulfobacteria bacterium | reverse complement strand
ACCGGTACGCCGGTGGATGACAGGGATTACAAAGTGCCGTTTGAATTCACCGGCAAGCTCGACAAGCTGACATTGACCATTGATCGACCAAAGCTCTCGCCGGACGACATTAAGAAACTCGAAATGGCTATGCACAACAATCCGGCCAGTGAGTAGTCTCAAGATATGTTTCGGGCAGCCCGCGTGGAGCTGCCCGGTTTCAGACAACCAGTTAAAAGCTGTCCATAAGGAGAACAAAAATGAACTTTCGTCTTTGTCTCATCTTGGGCTTGACGGCTCTGCTCGCAATCGTCGGATGCGCCAAAACCAAAATCACCGACCGTGAGCAGATCGTAACAGGAAAACTCCCCCGCCCGGCGACCATCTGGGTGTACGACTTCGCCGCTACGCCCGCAGATCTCCCTATCCATACATCTCTTGATAAGGAGCACTACGAAAAAAATACCTCCCAAACTGCTGAGCAAATTGCCGAAGGGCGGAAGCTTGGTTCCGAGATCGAAACAGAGCTTATCTATGAGCTTCGCAACATGGGGATGTCTGCCGAACATGCTATGAAGGGAACAACCTTCCAAGTCAACGACCTGGTCATTCAGGGGTATCTCCTCTCTTACGAGGAAGGGAATGTTAAAAAGCGTGTCGGGATCGGCTTGGGGAAAGGTGCCTCTCATCTTAGTGCTGCGGTCGAAGGTCTACAGATGACAGATCATGGGTTACGTATAATCGGTTCAGCATCAACGGCCTCTGGAAGTAACAAGACCCCTGGAATGGCCGTTGGTCTTGTCTCCCTGCTTGCCACACACAATCCGGCAGGATTGATCGTCAGTACTGGAATGAAGGTGTATGACGAAAAAAGTGGCAAGGGCACGGTAGACGGGCGGGCCAAACAGACCGCCAAGGAAATTGCCGACCAACTCAAGAAGCGGTTCAAGGAACAGGGGTGGATATGAATACAGAGCAGTCTGAAATTACTGAGCTCCAGAAGATAGTAGCCAAGAGAACGTTTTACCCGGGGATGTCCCATCGCACTCTACGAAGGGGTGTTACAAAAATGTTTTTATGGTTGTTAGTGGCCGCCTTGCTGTGTTCATGCTCTGCCATTGTTAAAATCAATGAGACCGAGAAGACTTCGGAGGCCCCTCCAACCAAATTTCAGAAAATCCTGGTCGTTGGGATTACCCCGAGCCCTAACCTTCGTCATTCATTTGAAAACATTTTTGCCGAAACTCTGAACGACCACGGTGTTGGTGCGGTTGCTAGTCACACCTTGGTTAGCGATATCAGAAAGGCAGATGAATCTCAATTGGAGGCCGTGGCTCGGCAGGCGGGGGCGGACGGCGTCATTATCACACGGGTTCTCTCGCATTCGGAACACACGAGCTACAAACTTTCCACAGGCCACGTTGAATACCGATCGGTTTCCGAGACGACAACGACGGCAAACTCATCCACAACAATCTCTATGAGCGGGGTAGGTATTGTTGCCGGAGAGATGGATTCAGAAGGGGCGACTCTTCAGACCCATCTGTTCGATGCATCGAGCCGAAAACTGGCCTGGACAGCAATGAGCAGCGCCGCCGGTTCTGATAATGATCAGATTTACGTGTGCTGGAAGCTCTCAGAGTTGCTAACGAAGGCTCTCAGCAAAGACGACCTTGTTGAGATAAATTCAACGGAATTCAAAATCCCATCATTTTAAAAAGAGGGTTTTTATTTGAACGCCGCATCCCAAACTGCCGGGCTCCACGTAGTCGCTAAACCTGTCGGTTCAATTTGCAATCTTAATTGCGATTACTGCTTCTACCTGGAGAAGCAGTCTCTCTATGATGAAGGTGCAAACTTCCGGATGTCAGATGATGTTCTGGTCGCCTTCATCAGGACTTACATTAAATCCCAACCAACTCCAGTGGTGGAATTCGTCTGGCAGGGTGGAGAGCCAACCCTTTTTGGCCTGGATTTTTACCGTCGTGTCATCGAACTTCAGGCCCCTTACGTTGGACAAAAAACAATCAGGAATTCATTACAAACCAACAGCACCCTTTTGGATGACGAATGGTGCCTATTTCTGAAACAGCACAACTTCATGGTCGGGCTCAGTCTGGATGGGCCCAAAGAAGTTCACAACCGGTACCGGAAAGATCGTCACGGTAAGGGCAGCTTCGAAGAAGTAATCCGCGGCTTAAGACTGTTACAGAAACATGGCGTTGAGTATAACGTCATGGCTAGCGTCGGCCGGGAGACGGCCCGAAGGCCGCTTGAGACCTACCGTTTCTTGAAAGAAGAAGGGGTCGAGTTCATCCAGTTCATACCGATCATAGAACGATTGCCCGGGAGTGCTGAACAGCAACTCGGTCTTGACCTGGCGGGACCGGCCGTGCTCGACCGTGACGAAACGAACGTTACTGTCACTGACTGGTCAGTGCTACCGGAGGAGTACGGCGATTTTCTCAATGCTATCTACGAAGATTGGGTTCGTAACGATGTCGGTAAGACCTTCGTTATGAACTTTGAGTGGGCACTCAATGCCTGGATTGGCAACCCTTCACCAGTCTGTATTCATGCGAAGCGATGCGGGCGTTCAGTTGTTATCGAACATAACGGAGACCTGTTCGCTTGTGACCACTATGTCTACCCAAACTATCGACTCGGCAATATTTTAAAAGATGATCTTTTCACTATCGTCGATAAATCTTGCCAGGAGGGCTTTGGTGTGGAGAAGGAGACCGCCCTGCCACGCTGGTGCCAGGAGTGTGAGGTGTTAGTAGCATGCCAGGGTGGATGTCCGAAGCATCGCTTTGCACGAAGCCCATATGAGGAACCAGGGCTGCACTACCTTTGTGTCGGTTATCGCAAGTTCTTCACACACATCAGTAAATATCTGCGAGCAATGGGCACGTTGCTGGAGCATGGCTTTCCGGCATCAGAGGTGATGAAGTCCGTTGATGGACCGCTGGTACTTAATCTTGAGGCTCGGGATTCGGACCAAAGGACGTCTCAACATGATTAAGGATAAACGACGCAACTTGGGGGGAAAACCACAATGAGTCGGCTTCCTACAACAGTCATCCAGTTATATATCCACCTGACGGGTCGGCTGATTCTGTTGCTCCTGCTGTTTGGTCTCTTCGCTGTTCCTGTTACCGCTTCAAACCAGAGGGAGAGCGAATCTACGAAGAACAATTCTCAGACGACAGAGGACAAAACAACACCCCCCACAATCGGATCAGAAAATCTTTCGATAACTACTGCTCCGGTAGCCATACCGGCGGCTGATATCGCAACCAAGGCAACTGAAGTCTCGAGTCTACTACACACGCTTACGGACAACCTGAAGCAAAGTGCAGAGATCGATGCCATCATGCAAAGTTTCCGTGTTGCTGAGGAACAAAGTGATCTGGATGGGCAAGAGACCTTGACGCTTCTGAAGGGGCGCCCGGCACTCCCAACGCTTCAGTCTGAGCAGAGGAAATGGCAGCAGATTCAACTCAATTTTTCCAACTGGCTGTCGACATTAACTAACCGCTCCAAGGATATACAGGAGTCACTGACTCGCCTGACCGAATTGAAGACGACCTGGTCATTAACTTTGGCTACGGGCGAGGAAGCAAATATCCCTGACACGAGTCTGCAACAGGTCAATGCAACCCTGACTGCCATGCAAGAGGCAGAAGTGCCCATGGAGACTGAGCTTGCCAAAGTCCTTGATTTTCAGAGCCTCGTCGGGAGTGCTGTTGCCAAGAGTGGAACCATCCTGGCGAGGATTACGCAGATTCAAGAAGCATCCATGTCGGGAACCCTAGTGCAAGACAGCTTGCCGATATGGGACAAGGAAATCTGGATCGGACTCGCAAATGCTTTTCCTGGCAATATCGACAGAGCGATGTCCGCCTACAAGTCTGGTTTCGACAACTATTTTCGAGCACCCTTGAATCGCATGTTGTTGAATGGCGGGTTTTTTGTATTGCTAGCTATTCTCTTTTTGGCGATTCGTAACAAGGTTAGTGTCATGTCTTCTGAAGGGCAGCTTTTTCCTCCAGCGACCAGAGTTTTCGATCA
>JAQYVR010000184.1 GCA_030145395.1 Desulfobacteria bacterium | reverse complement strand
GTGGAAACCGTTCAGTTTTGTTCAAGTTCAAGGGCAATTCCACATAACAGTGGAATTGGACAGCCGTCAGACTGCCCGCAAGGGCGATCCCGCAGGACTGCGGGAGAGTCAACGAGAGGATTTTGACCGCAGGAATACTTTCAGTATTTCGAGGATCAAAATCCGATCCTGACACAGAGATTGGACCAAAGAGAATGGTTTCCACAGGTCTCACTGGGTGCCTACGAAGAATGGCCTAAACTCTGTTTCATCGCGTTCAAGGGCCTGGCTTATCTCTCTCATGAGCCTCGGTTTGTCTTTGCGGAGAGAGCCAGCCAGGTTGATATAGTTTGTGTAGTGATCACTAGTCAGCATGGTTGAGACCGTGAGGCTTTCAAGTAGGGCTGCTGTTTCCTTTAAGACCCCGTGAGGCGTGAGCACCCTGAAGCGTTTCTCCATGACGTCCTCTAAGAGAGAAGTATCTATCTTCGGAACAAAGGTGCGCAGCCGGACAAAGTCCGGTGCAATTTCATTGATGACGCGGGCCGTTTCCCGGGCATGCTCACCAGTCCTCTCCTGACCCCCGATTCCCAGGATGACATAAAGGCTTAGCTCAATGCCGGCTGCCATAGCCCACCTGCCTGCCTCTATCTGCTCCTGGGAGCGGGTCCCCTTACAAATGTTTTTCAGGGTGATGTCGTCGCCTGACTCGAGCCCCACATGAATCCGCCCGAGTCCGGCTCGGGCCAGTTGTTTAAGCTGTTCCGGACCCTTCTTGTGAATAAACTGTGAGGACCCGTAAACAGTGATCCGTTCAAGAGTTGGAAAAGTAGCCTTGGCAAAACAGCATATTTCAGCCAGATCCTCTGTCTTCATGGCAATGGTATTGCCAGCCGGAAGAAAAAGGGTTGGGACGTGCGTGCCGTAAACCGTACTGGCTTCCGAGATGTCTTCTTTGACTTCATTGACCGGACGCACCCGGTATCTGGGTGCATTCTTGTATACCATACAAAATGTACATCGATTGTGCGGGCAGCCGATCGTGGCCTGGATTAGCAGAGAGTCAGCCTCGCTGGGCGGACGATATATGGGACCTTCATAGCGCATAGGAACAACTTATTTTCCTTGAAGAAAAAGCAACGGTTTGTTATGTTTATAGATTCACGGTATCATTTTGTTGCTTTATGTTCGGGGCCTGTGGAACCGCAAAACGCTACAACAATATAATATCATGCCTGTCGTTGCAATACGCAAAAAGACGAAACAGATATCGATTGGAGGGGTCAAAATCGGGGGCGGCGCACCGATCGCTGTCCAGTCCATGACGAATACCTTTACCCACGACGTGGCCGCCACCGTGGCCCAGATTCGGCGCTTGGAGGCAGTAGGCTGTGAAATTGCTCGGGTGGCAGTTCCGGATCAAGCCGCTGCAGAAGCAATTATATCCATTAAGAAAGGGATTTCCATTCCTCTGATTGCCGATATTCATTTCGATTATCGACTGGCCCTGAGATCGATGGAGGCGGGCGCAGACGCCCTGCGCATCAATCCCGGGAATATCGGGACAGCCAAGAAAGTTAAGGCGGTGGCCAAAGAGGCCAAGGAACGAGGTATTCCTATACGCGTGGGGGTTAACGCTGGTTCACTTGAAAAGGACCTCCTGAAGAAATACGATGGCGTCACGCCTCAGGGCATGGTTGAGAGTGCTTTGCGGCACGTGGAGTTGCTCAGATCGTTCGATTTTCATGACATCAAAGTCTCCATCAAGGCCTCGGATGTGCTGAGAACAGTCGAGGCCTACCGCCTGCTCTCTTCTCAGACTGACCTTCCTCTTCACGTCGGTGTGACTGAAGCAGGCAGCCTCGTTTCAGGCACCGTTAAATCCGCCCTGGGTATTGGTATCCTTCTTGCCGAAGGAATTGGTGATACCATTCGGGTCTCCCTTACGCGGGATCCTGTAGACGAGGTTCGGGTCGGCTATGAAATACTAAAGGCCCTCAAAATTCGGCAACGTGGCCCGGAAATCGTTTCGTGCCCTACATGCGGACGATGTGATATTGACCTCGTTGAACTCGTCGAGCGCTTGGAATCGACCCTCCTTACCAGGACCACCCCTGTGCAGCTTGCCATAATGGGATGTGTGGTTAACGGGCCTGGAGAAGCGCGGGAGGCGGACATCGGGATCGCTGGTGGTAAAGGCCACGGAGTCCTGTTCAGGAAAGGAAAGGTAGTACGCAAAGTGAAGGAAGATAGACTGGCTGAGGTTCTGTTGGAGGAGGTTGAGAAATACGAAGGTCGAGCGAAGAAGTGAGCTAAAGTTAAGAACTTGAAGGAAGTCTTTTGTAACAATTGATTATTCGTTTAACTGTAGGCACTCTAGTGTTGTGTCTCACGAGTTTGTTCAAAAAATATGGCTTCGCCATGAAGCCATATTCCTTGCTCCGTGACCATTTTCGGGACGTCAGCTTAGTTCCGCTAAATCATGCACGCAGTGCTTCTTTTGAAGCCGTCAGGCGCAACCGGGGCGCTACAACTCGGGCCTAAGGCCCTCAAGCAGTTTATGATTTCTTACGCCCCACTCAACTGACGTCTCATAGCGCAAAGCTTCACTCCGTGCCCGAAAATGCTCAATGTCGCTCGGAAAAGGCTTTCGGCTGGGGTTATAGTAATTAAACTTATTTCAGAGAGGAGCAATATGGGACGACAGGAAAAGACTGCGATAACGCCAGCAAGGGCTGAAGATTACCCCGAATGGTATCAGCAGGTGGTAAATGCATCGGACCTGGCCGAAAACTCACCCGTAAGAGGATGCATGGTCATCAAACCGTGGGGATATGCCCTGTGGGAAAACATCAGGGGCTTACTGGACAACATGTTCAAAGAGACAGGCGTGAAGAATGCGTATTTCCCCCTGTTCATACCGAAACGATTCCTCGAAAAGGAGGCCGAACACGTCGAAGGGTTTGCCAAGGAATGTGCTGTGGTCACACACCACCGCTTGGAAGAAAGCGAAGATGGGGGACTCGTTCCTGCGGGGCCCTTAGAGGAACCGCTTGTGGTGAGGCCGACCTCTGAGACGATCATAGGGGAGTCTTTTTCAAGATGGGTCAGCAGCTACCGGGATTTGCCCCTGCTCATTAATCAGTGGGCAAACGTCGTCAGGTGGGAAATGAGAACCCGCATCTTTTTGAGAACCACCGAGTTCCTCTGGCAAGAGGGTCACACCGCCCATGCCACACAGGAAGAGGCAATGGAGAGGACACTTCTCATGCTCAATATTTATGAGAAGTTGGTACAGGACTATCTTGCAATCCCTGTCCTGAAAGGTGAGAAGACAGCCTCTGAACGATTCCCCGGTGCAGTAAACACTTTCACACTTGAAGCTATGATGCAGGATCGAAAGGCCCTTCAGGCCGGGACGTCCCACTTTCTTGGACAGAACTTCGCAAAGGCTTCCGATATCAAATACCAATCTGCTCAGGAAGACGAGGTATACGCCTGGACGACATCATGGGGGGTTTCCACGCGCCTCATCGGCGCTATTATTATGGCACATGGGGATGACGACGGTTTGGTCCTTCCGCCTGCGATTGCTTCATCTCACGTGGCCTTGATGCCTATCAGTAAGAACACCGACGACAGGGACACGGTCATGGATTTCACGCACACTCTGGCCAGAGAGCTCGGGGAACAAGATTACCATGGGCGAAAAATCGATGTTGAGATTGATGATAGAGAGACTGGCGGGAGCAGAGGATGGGACTGGATCAAGAAGGGGATACCTGTCCGTGTGGAGATAGGACCGAGAGACATCGCCCGTAATTCTGTCTTTGTGGGCCGCAGGGACAAAGGCTCGAGAGAAAAGGAATCGATCCCACGGGATCAGTTCATCAAGACCATTGTTCAGGTATTGGATGAGATCCAGAAGAACCTGTTTGATCGAGCGTTGCGGTTCAGGGAAGAGAACTCCACGCAGATTGACACCAGTAACGACTTCTATGCTTTTTTCACGCCCAAAAAACCTGAAAAAGCAGAGATCCACGGAGGCTTTGCCCTGTCCCACTGGTGCGGCAACGAAGCGTGCGAAGAAAAGATCAAGACAGATCTGAGTGTGACAATTCGCTGCATACCCCTTAATGCCGAAAAAGAGACCGGAAGATGTATTGCTTGCGGGGAGGCGAGTGTGCAGAGGGTTGTTTTTGCCAAAGCATATTAGTTTTTATTATTCGATTGTTATGAGCCGGCTTCACGGGGTCGTATGATTCGAATCACTGACATTCTAGACCGTATAAGCTCCTATAACTCAAACGCAGACCTTGATCTCGTGGAAAGGGCGTATATTTATTCGGCGCGTATCCACGAAGGCCAGGTGCGGCTTTCCGGGGAGCCTTACCTCTCTCACCCTCTTGAAGTCGCCGGGCTATTGACCATGTTGAAATTGGACCCGGTTAGTGTGGCAGCGGGCCTGCTACATGATGCCCTGGAGGACACCAAGGCCACCATGGAGGACCTGACTGGGTTGTTTGGACCATCGGTGGCCCACATCGTGGAGGGCGTCACAAAGATAAGTGGTCTGGCATTTCGTAGTTATGAGGACCGTCAAGCCGAAAGCATCCGAAAGATGATTCTGGCCATGGCCGATGACATCCGCGTGATCCTGATCAAGCTGTGCGATCGGTTGCACAACATGCGAACGCTTCAGTTCCAAAGCGAAGAAAAGCAAATAAAGATAGCTCAGGAAACCCTTGACATTTATGCCCCTCTTGCCAGTCGTCTAGGCATACATTGGATGAGGATGGAACTCGAAGACATTGCCTTCATGTACCTTTTTCCTCACCAGTACCGTGATATTGCCAACCAAGTGGCAAAGAAAAGGGATGAGCAGCAAGAGTATATCAATACCATAAAGAAGATGATTGAGGAAAAGTTGGAGGAAGCCGATCTCCCCTGTGCGGTTCAAGGTCGCCATAAACATTTCTACGGCATCTATCAGAAGATGATCAACCAGGGCGTCGATTTTGAAGAGGTGTACGATATTCTCGCTTTCCGTCTCATCCTGGACTCGACATCGCAGTGCTACCAGGCTGTTGGGGTCATCCATTCAATATGGAAGCCAATACCCAAACGTTTTAAGGACTTTATTGGTATCCCCAAGCCTAATATGTACCAGTCCCTCCACACAACGGTGGTCGGGCCTTTTGGGGAACGCGTAGAGATACAGATCCGCACCAAGGAGATGGACCATGTAGCCAATGACGGCATTGCAGCCCACTGGCAGTATAAGGAAAAAGGCAACTTCGATGAAAAGACGGGGGCCGCCTTTGCCTGGCTCAGGAAACTTGTAGAGGAACAGAAAAACATCAAGGACCCTGACGAATTCATGGAGAGTGTTCAGATTGAGCTCTTTCCTGATGAGGTTTACGTATTCACTCCCCGTGGCGACGTGTTGGGCCTACCAAAAGAATCCACGCCTGTGGACTTCGCCTATGCAATCCACACTGAAGTGGGGCACCAGTGTGCAGGAGCCAAGGTGGATGGCCGAATGGTTCCCATAAAATATGAATTGAAGACCGGCCAAAGGGTCGAAATAATCACATCGCCCAATCATCAGCCCAGCAAAGATTGGCTGAGCTTTGTTAAGACTGCCAAGGCCAGGTCCAGAGTGCGTCAGCACATCAAGGCAAAGGAGCGCAAACAGAGTATGACGCTCGGACGCGAGATGTGCGATAAGCTCTTCCGCAAGTACCATGTGACCTTAAATAAGTATATTAAATCAGGTGAAATCCAAAAAGCAGTGGATGAGCTTGGCTACAAGACCGTCGACGACCTGATTGCCGGCGTTGGATACGGCAAAGTAACCCCTCTACAGGTGGCCCGATATGTACTTCCACAGGCTGAAGCAAAAGATGAAAAAGAGACTATAGTAACCAGGCTGAAGGAGAAGATTCGTGGGAGAAAGCCGCAGTCGGGCATACTGGTAAGAGGGATGGATGACATACTGGTCCGCTTCGGCAAATGCTGCAGTCCCCTGCCCGGTGATCCTGTGGTCGGGTATATCACCAGGGGCCAGGGCGTCACGGCTCACCGCACAAATTGCCCCCATGCCTTAAACATGGATCCACAGCGGCGGATCGAACTGGAATGGTCGCCGGATGCTGAAGAGGTCTACCCGGTGAGGATTCATGTGCTGTGTGACGACAGGATGGGTCTTTTGGCCTTCATTACTACGGCCATAAGCGAAGGTGACGCCAATATCCTGGATGCCACCGTTAAGATACGGGCAGATAATCGAGCGGACTGTTATTTCACGATTTCCGTCTCAGGTGCCAACCACCTGGAAAAAATCGTCAAGTCGGTCAAAAGCATCAAACACGTTGTAAAAGTAACTCGTCTCGCCACATGACGTGAAGTCAACGTTTACGGTCTATCGGTTGCGCTGCTCGTTACGTTTAACGGGTAGCTGCCCGGGAGCGTGGCGCTGCAAGGCCGGTCGGTTGCGGCATTTCTCCAAACCGTCGGACGCAAACGGACCTCTGAATCAAGCTGCGCAACCGCAACCCTTTGACGAATGTTTTTCAGAAAAACGTGAATCAAATAAGGATTCAGGCGGGTTTTTCCACCAAGCCAGAACGCAGACACCGAGTGCATACCCTGATTTTTTTCACACTGCCATTCCGGACAGCACGAACCTGCTGTAAATTGGGGTAGAAACGTCTCTTCGTGACATTGTGGGCGTGGCTCACATTATTGCCGGTCATGGGTTTTTTTCCGCATATTTCACATACTCTTGCCATCTTCTCGCATTCCTTTGAGACCTTTAGAAACTCCCCTCTTTTGCCCAATTGGCGCTAAAGCCTCACATTCCTTGAACAAAACTGAGCGTTTTTAAAAGGTCTTCCTTTCTATCAAAAATTCTAATACTTACTTTAAGCTGTCCCTCAAAGGAAATAGGCATGTGCATTTAGCACATAAAACAGCGTGATGCAAACGCTTAACCTCAATTGAGCCCATCATATTATGCATTGGGCATAAGAGGCAAGGAAATAAAATCAGTCCGCCAAATCAGAGGTGTCTTCGGCTGGACCCACGTCGACCCCATAATCCTCCAAGCTCTTGTGAATCTCTATATGAGGTCCGTAGCGAACGGCCACATCTATAGTATTTCCAGCATTCAGTTGGTCGAATAGAAAACCAACCTTTTCTTCCAGGCTCGTGCGAATAGCACCCCGCACATCTTCTGCCAGCCCCCACAGGTCTGATTTAAATGGGCCCAGGCCCTTTTTGCGCGTTTTATATATGAACTGCTCCTCTGTTTGACCCTCTTTTTGCTCATTGGAGTGAGCAGTTTTGATATGCTCGTACATGCGTTGGCGAAGCTCGGCTGGAAAGACCTCGTGGTCATACACAATATTTTGAAAACCCGTAGCCAGGTGCACTTCCGCTGCCTCGTTTTGAACGAACTGATTGAACGCCTCGTCAGGCAGAGTAGATGCCCCGTGTTGGACCGCACCGGCCATGCCATAAGCCTCGCGACTTACTTTTGATAATTCCTTGATTACATTGAAATCTATCTTAACCTGGGCAAGGGTCCCGTCCGGAAGAGGGACGCCTCCGTGGGAAGTGCCTGTTTGGATGCTGATCTTGGATAGCCCGGTCATCTCTTTGGGCAGGCTTCGATAGTAACCGTCCATAAACGCACGCAATTCTGTCTCATCGCTATTCTTTTCACCGATCTCGCCTATCTCGCCTCCTACAGAGACGGTCACCCCCTTGGGTTCCCGCTCACGAATGAATTCTGTCAGACTGGCACACACCTCATAGTTGTTTCGCTGCTGCTCATCGACCGTGGGTGGACTGAGATCAACCAGAGTGGAGGTATCTATGTCAATATTGTAAAAACCCGCCTTTATCGATTCGTCCACCAGGTCAGACACAGCCTGAACTTCGGCCTTTGGATCAGCCTTAAACTTCTTGGCACTCACCTGAAAGTGGTCCCCCTGTACAAAGAGAGGCCCACGATACCCTTCCTTTATGGCAGCCGCCATCACCACACTCAAGTATTCATCCGGGCGTTGGTCCGTATAGCCAATCTCAGAACGGGCAACCTCAAAGATCATGGCCCCCACCTTTCGGGGAAGAGCGGCCCTGAAAACAGACCTGGCACTATCATAGGTCATTGCACGCAGATTGATGGCCGGCACTGTGAAATTCAACGGAACTTCTCCACGTCCTCGGGCTATGTAGAGCCCGTGAATCGATGCCGGATAAATTCCTAGCACCTGCCCCAACTCCCACAGGAGCCATCTCGCAGCAGCCGGCGTTCCGGAGTCTCCAAAGACTGCCTCTTGCACCACTGTGTCTACGGCTGCACCACGCAGTTTCTCTTCATCCGGAACCAACACCTTTCCATCATCCGACACAGTCACGGCACCTTCAAGTTTGACCAGCAAGTTTTTCAATGCTTTCAAGCTCATCTGCCCCTCCCTTTGTCGATCGTCGATTGAAAACAAGACTGCAATCTTCAATTCCCGTTTCCGATGCTACAAGCCATCTCAAAAATGTGGATCAGGGTTAAGGGCCCCGCCTGACGGCGGGACTTCGGATCTATTTATAAGATCAAGGTTCTCAGCAAACGTGGAACGGTCCGCCGTCGCCAAGGCTATGGCGGGACAAGCGAAAAAGCGCAGCATACACGGCAGTATGTGAGCATTTTGAGCCGACACGTAACGCTGCCATGGGGACTCAGACGCATTTTTGAGATGGCTTCTAATATCAACTCCCAGCCTAATAGGCAAGCCCCCTACCCAGATCCACCGTCTTTCGTGTTTGCCGGAGATTGAAGCTCTCAGCCCTAAAGGTCCGAGAGCTTCCCGGTAAGGCATTCTTCTGATTTCAGATAGCTTCCCTTACGACCGACCAAGGTCAGGCGTAAGGGAAGCAGGCCGGTCGCGGCGGTGGGTACGCCGACGTACTAAGGTGCTTCAAGTGCCCACCAACAAAGAAGATCCGGTGAAATCGAAAGACCCGAAGGGCCAAAAAAAAGAAGGAAAGAATAGCCTCGCAACTAACTCGCCAAGGTGACAGATTTCGACGGCCCCGCTCTAAAATAACCCGTTGTAATAATATCCATTATTGTTGGTGCTTCGTTTTTTTGGCGCTGGATTTGGGTCTACTCCCTGACTTGCACTTTGAGGTATAGATCCCCTCGCGAACCTTCTTGTGTCTGCCGTCCCATCCCCTTCAGCCGAAGCGTCTGGCCCTCGGACAGACCTGAGGGTATCGTCAGGAAAAAGGTCCTTTTCTTGAAGCCCTCGGCAATGTTTACCAGTTTGCGAGCTCCAAACAGGGCCTCACGTTCCGTGATTGAGATGAGACCATGCAGGTCCGGGGCTGTCCCGGTTCCAACAGGACGAATAACCCGCAAGCGCGGCGTCGTGCGTTTTCTGGTCAGGTCACGCATCTTTCCTCTCACACCTTGTGCCGGAAGCATTTGAAAGAGCTTCAAGAAAACAATGCCAAATATGAATCCTCCGATATGGGCCCACCAGGCAATGCCTCCGGACTGAGCAGAGGCCCCCGCAGCGCTCAGAGACTGAAAGAGAAACCAGATCCCCAAGAAAATGAATGCGGGCAGTTCAATGAACTGGAAAAAGATGAAGATAGGCACCAAGGTCAGGACCTTTGCCCTGGGATAGAGGATGAAGTAGGCACCCATTACGCCGGCAATAGCGCCACTGGCACCAATCGTTGGTATCACGGAATGCCAGTTGATCACGAGATGTGAGATTCCGGAGGCCAGTCCGCATAGCATATAGAATACCAGATAGCGGAAGTGTCCGAGTCTATCCTCCACATTGTCGCCAAAGATATAAAGGAACCACATATTGCCCAACAGATGGAGAAAACCGCCATGCAGAAACATAAATGTCAGAAAAGAGAGGAACTGCTGACTCGCAGTGAAGTAAGCTGCAATCTCGGGGATTGAATATCGGGCCGGGACAAGTCCGTAGATCTTTATGAACCCATCGATTTGCTGCCCTTGAGACAACTCTGCAAGAAAAACAAGTACGTTGATGGCGATGATGCAACTATTGACGACAGGATAGGTTTCGGACCGGATTGTATCTCGAATAGGTATCATGATTTCCGGTTCACAAACGGCTCATTTCTCGATGAGCTGTGTTCTCTGCGGATTTTCGTCCGCACATGCTCCATGGTTCAGCCGCAGACACACGCAGACACACGCAGACTTTTTTGTCCGGTCGACCCGCCTACCGCGCCCAAGCGCTGGCAATGGCGGGCAGGCATGACCGGACAAAAACAACCTGCCCCTTCGGGGAAAAGCAAAAAATTGCTTGCTCCCGCTGGAAGAGGGACGGATGGTTTTCGTTTGACGCCGTCTCCCGGCAAACGAAAAAAGTATTGCTCTGCGGTCTCTGGGAACTCGAGCGCCAGCGGGCGAGAGACCTATTGTCTGTGTGGGTCTGCGTGGGTCTGCGGCTAACACTTCTTTCTTCTGTCCGTGTGCGCTTGCCGTGAGCCTGCCGAACGGTCTGTGGCCAAACATATGTACTTTAAACCCGTAAAGGCTTAGAGCGATTCTAACCCTACCACGCATCCTCATTCCATGCCGCGTCACCAGCCAGAGACCACGGTTCGAGTATATCTTCGGGGATCCCATCGATAAATCGGGAGAGCCTGGAAAAAACCCCTCCAGTGGCCCGGTCGTATACGTTCATCGGACAGGTGAAGTAGAGATTCTCTTTTGCCCTCGTAGCCGCCACATACATGAGACGAAGTTCTTCCTCCATTTCTTCATCACTGCGCGCGGCAAACGTCACGGGGAAACGTCCCTCTATGGCCGATATGACAATAACCGTATGCCACTCAAGCCCTTTGGCCGAATGAATTGTCGAAAGAACCAGTTGCTCATCCTCATAGTCGCTAGCCAGGATGCCATCTACACTGGCGCTCGGCGGCTCAAGGGCCATATCGGAAAGGAAGGTTTCAAGGCCCTGGTATCGCTCCATAATCGTCAGCAAATGCTCCAGGTCTTTGAACCGTTTAGGATGGTCGTCATATTTCTTCTCCAAGATGGTCTCATAGTAATCCAGCAGATTGGCACCAATATCGACTGGAGAGAGATCGTTACCGTCAACGCCCTCCACAGCATTACTCAGTCTTTCCAAAGCCTGAGCATAACGCGGCTTGGGCTTCACCGAGGCCAGACCTTTGACCCCTGTGCCAGACTTCATAACGCCCTGAGATATTTCCTCAGCCGTCTTGGGTCCGATGCCCTCCACCATCATGAGAACACGATGCCAGCTCACCGTATCAAAAGGATTTGCCAGTATCTTCAAGTGGGCAAGAAGATCTTTGATGTGCGCCGTTTCCACGAATTTGAATCCACCCACCTTTACAAAGGGAAGATTCCTCTGATTAAGCTCGATTTCCAGGTCAAAGGAATGGTAGCTGGCACGAAACAGGACTGCAATCTCATTTAGGGGAATCCCTTCCTCCCGGAGTTCAAGGATCCTTTGGCTCACAAATTGTGACTGCATGTGTTCATCTCCAGCGACCACCAGGCCCGGCACGATGCCGTCTTTCTTCTTCGTGAACAAGACCTTTGTGTACTTTTCCCGTGCCCGGTCGATGATGACATTTGCAACGTTCAATATGGGCTGCGTACTCCGGTAGTTCTCTTCCAGCTTAATGATTTTTGTACCTTTAAACATCACTGGAAAATCCATGATGTTGCGGAAATTTGCCCCGCGAAAGGCATAGATACTTTGGGAATCGTCTCCCACTACCATTACGTTGTCGTGGGTGCCGGCAAGGAATCTGATAATGTCAGCCTGAATCTTGTTCGTGTCCTGGTATTCGTCCACCATGATGTAGCGATAGGTTTGGGAAAGAGTTTCCTGAACGTCCGGGTTTTCCTCGAGTAAGGCCCTAAGGTAGATGAGGAGGTCGTCGTAGTCCACCACGAGATTCTTCCGCTTATAGGCCTCGTAAGCCTCATTGAGGCGGAGGAGATTCCCGGTGTCTTTTACAAAATGAGGATAGTCTCCCAGGATGATCTCCTCGATGGAAATCCCCTTGTTAACGGCCTTGCTGTATATGGTGGCAATCGCCTTCTTTCGCGGGAATCTACGCTCTTTGAGATTCAACCCCATCCTCGTGCGGACGAGGTTTATCACATCCTCTGAATCGGCCCGATCCAGGATGTTAAACCCGGATTCAAAACCTAACTTTTCGGCATATCTTCGCAGGGTCAGGTTGGCAAAGGAGTGAAAAGTCCCGCCAGCAACCCCTTCGCAACGATGGTCCAGAAGCGCTGTAGCCCTTCGCAGCATCTCCTGGGCTGCCTTGCGCGTAAAGGTCAGGAGCAGGATGGCCGGAGGAGGGACCCCTTCCTCAACCAGACGGGCAACACGGTAAGTGAGGGTTCGAGTCTTGCCGCTTCCAGCCCCTGCAATTACCAGCATGGGCCCCTGCAAGGTGGTCACAGCCTCGTATTGCGCAGGATTCAGGGCTTTCTCATAGGGGATGGAAAAGGTCTTCTTTGCAGGCCGGGGTGGTCCCTCTTTGATGATGTATCGTCTCATTATATCCGCAAGGGAGGTCACTCCCTGTGGTCGTCAATATTCTCAACAGAACTTTGAAGGTCCCTGCAGTCCCTGCAAATCGGGACAGGAAATCTACGACTGTAAGGTGTTGTGCCATTCTTAGATTTGCTCGCTGGCGCGGTTCACATGTTATGATGCTCTCCGCAGTTCATCAGGTACCGGGAATTGGCACGGTATGTCTGAAAACATGAAAACAGTATTCGAGGGCCATGGCATGCTGAGGCTGCAGGTCAATGAATTCAACACCGATACCCTCCGAAGTCACACGCATAACAAGGGCCTTTACCCGGATAGGGTCGTTTTCGTGCGGAAGCTTCATGACAAGATGGACTTCATCTCCTTTGTTGAAGATGGAAGGATCAACCACCTGGATAAATAACCCGCTCATGCTGAAGTCTTTTGCCTTCTGCGGTCCTTCATGGCCCTGAATCATCACTTGCAGGTAAAAGTCTATTCTCGGGTCTTTTCTGTTATCATGGCTCATGCTCGGCTTCTTCCTCACTCAAACAAGGTGTGTGGGTTGAACATCTCTTTTGGTCTGCTCGTGATGGGGTAGCTATACCAAAAACCTTGCCATGTAGAAGAAATTATAACAATTTTGTTGAGATGTCAACGGGTTTGAGCCTCCCTGCAATCCCAATAAATTCAGGACAGAAAATACGCTCGCTGTTGCAGTTCAAGGCAAGAAAAAGAAAGGTTCAGCCACAGACACACACAGACACACACAGACTTTTTTGTCCGGTCAACCCGCCTACCGCGCCCAAGCGCTTGCAATGGCGGGCAGGCATGACCGGACAAAAACAACCTGCCCTTTCGGGGAAAGGTAATAAGTTTTGCTCCCGCGGGAGCGGGATAGCAATTTGAGCCGACACGCAACGCCGCCATGGAGCCTTGGACGCATTTTTGAGACGAGTTATGTTAATCGGTAAGTTTGAAGGGCTCATACTTGCGCGGGACGTAAGGTCTTTCCTTCCTGTCAAGGCGGTGTCCCAGCAGCGCAGAGCGGTCAGCACAGTTTAGTATCATCAGCATCAACTCTTGTCCCCGCAGAAGACCCAAACAACCAACTGCTGCACTCGCCTCGTCAAAAACATCAACCTTGTCGCGCCTAACGGTTGGACCGACCAGGGCAACAGGCACGGGTTCACCGGAGTGGATCAGAGGGGACATGCTGGGGGTGGAGTGGTCAGCAGTTATTGCAACCAACAGGTCATCTTTCCTTTCTACTGCTTTGATCACCTCATCCAGGCCGCGATCCAGCGCCGCTATGGCAGCCTCCTTTTTCCGGGGGTCTCCTGTGTGGGCAGCCTCATCCGGAACCTTTGTGTGGACATGGATGAAGTCATGGGAAGAGTCGGCCATGGCCTGACGGATGCGCTCCCTGAGGTCTTCACCCGGGTCTGAACCGTCTTCTGCCTGCACAAATGTGAGGCCTATCTCGTGGGCAAGGCCGCCGTAGACAGATCCCGAAGCGATCATCATACCCTTTAGGCCCCAACGGTCATGAAACGACTCCTGCACAATGCGGCGACCACAACGTTGCGTGGCCAGAAAGTTGGCTGTAGCGAGATCATTCGCCTCACGCTGGCGGTTGACTTCGTGGCTGGTGAGGACCTTGTGGCAATGAGTCAGATATTCATTCAGCGCCTTAGCGGTCAGCTCGGCTTGCTCGGGCTCGGGGTTGTTGGAAAGAGGCCAAATGCGTGCCATGGCGCGACCGCGCACCATTGGATCAGAATCAGATACAAAGGGTGAGGCCTGGCCGCTCATGATCAGAATGGCGTCATTATCGTGTGTCTGTTGGAGCTGAAAGCGGACACCCCGCACCTCATAAGTGCCGATTGCGGAAAGCAGTTCATTCAGCTCCGCGGCCTCTAAATCGGGGCGCTTGTGGGCAAGGATCGGCTCACCCTCTTTCCAGGTCACACTCGAAAGGTGGGCCAGACACAGCACGTCACTATCATCAAAGACTACTCCGTAGCCTACTGCTTCCAGAAGCCCCCGGCCGGGGAACTTTTCCGGTTCGTATCCAAAGAGTAGATAGTGGGCCGTCTCGCTCGGCAGGCACTGGCCAAGAGATGCGGCATGAAAAAGGCCGTTGCCACCCAAGAGAGCCAATCGGTCCAGGTTTGGTGTGGCCGCAGCCTGAAGAGGGGTACGGTGATTCAGGATCTCATACGACCTGTCACCGATTCCATCCAAAAGAAGGAGGATAATTTTCATGATAAATCTTGACGGCTTCGTGAAAAGTTCATTTGCATCCCGAATAGTCGGGAAAGAATTCTTGCTTTTGGCCTTAAACCTTACGCCTTATGCCTTACGCCTTGACTCAACATAACCGAGACCATGACCATTTTGCAAACCCAAAACCTAAAAAGCTATTTCAAAACCTCCTTTGAACCCATTTTGCGGACTTTTGTCCAAAAGCGCTTAGCAAAGCGGAGCGTCATGACCTTGAACTGTCTGAGGGCGTTAGCCCGAGTTTAGCGCAGCAAGATTAGCGCTTTACAAAAGCCGCGAACCGGCGATAAGGGGAGTTTTGAAATGGCTTCCAGACACTCATCCTCACGAGCGACTAATCCGGCTCACCCCCACCATAACCACCAGAGAGAGAATGATCGGCAGGATGCTCAGGTACTGGGGTCCAAGCAGTTGCTGCAAAAAGGCGGCTCCTCCGCTTGTGACGATTCCCTTCACAAGTACTCCGCCGTGGACCTTTCCCAGTATAGCCGCAGTCCCCCCGACCACAATCGCCCAGAGCGCTCCGGTCGATGTAACCTTGAATCTTCCCCGATAGAAGGTGGCGAGAGTTGGCAATACGACACCTCCGACAAAGACCGCATACGCAAGCAAAAGCGAGGAAATGATCCCCTGCTGAAGGCTGGCAATAAGCCAGGCAGTGACCCCCACGGCAAGGAGCGCTCCTCTGGTGACTCTCAGATGCCGGTCCTTTGACAGTTTCCGCAGAGGACCTATCACATTCAGAGCCAGGATGGTTGAGGCAGAAATGAGGCAGGTGTCGGCAGAGGACATGATCGCCCCCAAAAAACCGGCCACAATGACGCCCTTGAGGCCCACTGGTATGAGGACGCTAATGGTCTGCGGAAGTGCGGCCTCGGCAGGGATTCCCGCAAATCGCGCCCTTGCCAGGACTCCAAAGAATGCTAACAGAAAAGAGAAAGGGATAACCGTGAGGGCAGCGAGCAAAGCAGATCTTCTAGCTACCTGATCGTTTCTGGCGCACAGTATGCGTGAATATATGTCAGGACCCACCAGGTAGGGAAGCCCCACAATCAGGGGATAAAAAACCAGGACTTCGTACCAGCTGAAGGCGGCTGAAACAGGAAACATAAGATGCTCTGACGGAACCCGCGTCAATAGAACATCCAGGGAACCCTGGGATGAAATCAGAAATCCTAACGAAACGAAAAGCCCACCCATAAAAAGAATGAGCTGCCAAAAGTCGGTCCTGATGACTGAAAGTTGCCCACCCCAGAACGTATAGACGATGAATACAATCGCCACGATTCCAAGCGCAAACTGGAAATCAAGAGAGAGAAGCCCCCCCAGAAGCCGTCCGCCGGCAATCAATTGGGCTGCTATGACCCCACACCAGGCAATGGCAATCATAAGTCCGGCAGGGATAGCCACCCTGTTGCCATAGGCGTTCTTCAGGATGTCAGGGAGCGTGTAGACGTTGAGACTGCGAACCCGAGAGGCTAAGAAAAACCCGAAGGGGATAAGGGCAATCCCTCCGATAAGGGACCACCAGGCACCGGTCAACCCGCGAGAATAGCCCAGCCCGATAATGCCCATCGTGGAAGATGCTCCAAAGATGGTTGCCACCAAAGAGGCAGTTACGCGGCTTGTATCATATCTCCGTTCCGCCACCCAGTAAGACTCCGCAGATTGACGCCTGCTGCGCCACCCCACAAAGAGCATCACAGAAAAATATCCCACAATCACGAATACATCTATCATCTGTCACCCATTCAAAAACCGTGTCCGGCACTCAAGTCCGCTTTCATTACCCCACACGTAAACCTTAACGCGTCCGAAGTGGAAAAGGTCTTTTGCGAACGACATTGAGCAATTTTGGAACAAGATTCATGAAGAGCGGAACGTCAAAATCGCAAACTGTCTGAGGGCGTTAGGCCGAGTTCTTGCGATTTAGTGGAAAGATTCATGAATCCCAAAATGGTCCATCGGAGTGAGCAAAACCTGGCCCTTTTCAGAACCCGAACTCTTATGGTAAAGCCCAACGAGACAAAGGATATAAGAACATCCCCCTCCCCTATCCCGCAATTCCCAACCACAGCGTAAAGGTTATGGCGGACAGCAAAGTGTTCACGGAAATGGCAGCAATGGCAAGCTCGGCATCGCCCTTCATTTCGGTGGCCATGACATAGGTGAGAGTGGCTGTAGGCGCCGCCAGGAGAATGAGCCCGGGCAAGTAATCATGAGCCGAAACACCAAACCATCGGTATAGAAGGTAACCCACTGCGGGGAGCACGATCAGTTTAAACACGCCCGAGCCCAGCGCACTCGAAATATGCAGACGAATCATTTGAAAAGAGAGTGACGCCCCGATGACCAGAAGGGCAAGCGGAAGGGCCAGACCACTCAGGATTCCAAGGCTCCGGTCTATGAGTAACGGGACTGATACGCCCGAAACGGAAAAAGCCATGCCTGCCAGGGCCGATAGGATCACAGGATTGCCCACGACCTTGCTGGCCGTAAACCTCAGATTCGGCCTCACAAGCGAGCCAACCGAGCCTGACTGAAGCGCCACGACTGCCAGGCAATTCTGTAAAAGCATAAGGAAACCGGCAATGATACTTGCCCGCACGAACCCCTCTGTGCCGAGAAAGTAGTAGGCGACTGCAAGCCCTATATAGCCCAGATTGCCATGAAATGAACTCTGCATGAAAGTACCGAGCCGACTCGGCGGAATCCTGGCAAGCGAGCCCACAGCCAATGAAATAACAAAGACCACTAGAACCGGTATTAGCGTGCAGGCCAATATCTTGGCATTAAACTGTGCGGTGAAGGAGGCCCCGGCAATTTCACGAAAAATCATGGCTGGCACAGCCACGTAATAGACTAAACGGTTGGCAGGACCTAACAGTTCAGGCGGGACCAGGCCTTTACGGCGAACCCAACAGCCAAGAAAGATGATGGCAAAAATCGGGATGATTGTACTGACAATGTTCACCATCAGTTAAAGTCCCCTTCTGCTTTGTTGTCACCATTCAATTCGCAGGTCTACCGACTATAATGCCCCCTATGCGATTGCAAGGTTAAACGTTGAAGGCACAGTAAAAAGTCCATCTTTGTCTCGCTGCTGAGGGATTGACGATCAAGAGGAACAGAGGGTTAGCCGCAGACCCACGCAGACCTACACAGACTTTTTTTGTCCGGCCGACCTGCCCGGACAAAAGCAACCCGCCCCTTCGGGGAAAGGTAATAGGTTTTTCTCCCGCCGAAGGCGGGACGGATGGTTTTCGTTTGTCGTCGTCTCCCGACAAACGAAAAAATGCTTTTCTCTGCGCCCTCTGTGCCTCGAGTGATCCCGAGCCTGTCGAGGGAGAACGGGCGGTGAACATTCAGTCTATTAGAGGGCACAGTCTTTTTTTTGCCATGACAAGTTGGTCCAACATGTGGTATGAATAAAGAAAACAGAAACATAGAGAATTCTTCATAGGGAGACAAGCCGTGAAGCAAAAGCAACAGAGCCTGCTGCGCAAGCTGCCGGGCGTTGATCATGTCCTTGAGGCATGGGACAAGAAGCAGCCAATGGACGATGTGCCCAGAACCTTGTTGGTGCGGTCGATACGCACCACCCTCGACCAACTTCGAACAAGGATTCTCGCCGGCGATGAAACCCTCGATGAAACAACGTTTGACGACGATCAACTCTTGCAGCTTATCTCACAGGCAGCGGACAAGAGCATGGAGTTCAACCTGAAACGCGTAATTAATGCCACGGGCGTGGTCGTTCACACCAACCTGGGCCGTTCCCTGCTTCCCGAAAGCGTGGCACAGCATGTGGCTGAAATCTCGAGCCGGTATTCAAACCTCGAGTTCGACCTTGAAAAAGGGGCGCGCGGATCCAGATACAGCTGCGTGGAAGATATCTTGTGCGAGATAACCGGTGCTGAGGCGGCCATGGTGGTGAATAACAACGCCGGAGCCGTCTTCCTGTCTCTGGAAACGATGGCAAAGGGAAAAGAGGTAATTGTCTCGAGGGGGGAGCTGGTCGAAATCGGCGGCTCATTCCGCATTCCGGACGTTATGGCCCGAAGCGGTGCCAAGCTGGTGGAAGTCGGCACAACTAACCGCACCCATCTGCCGGACTATGAGAACGCGATCCGTGACGAAACCGCCTTGTTGCTCAAGGTCCACACCAGCAATTACAGCATACTCGGCTTCACGGCGGATGTCCCTTTAGAGGATCTGGTGGCCCTGGGGGCCAAATATCATCTTCCTGTCATGTATGATTGGGGAAGCGGCAACTTTGTCGACTTTTCAAAATACGGTCTCACAGCAGAGCCCACAGCCCAGGAGACCATGGCAACCGGCATTGACCTGCTCACCTTCAGTGGCGACAAGATGCTCGGAGGACCCCAGGCCGGAATCATTCTGGGTAGAAAAGATGTACTCGAACAGATAAAGAAGAACCCCCTTACCCGGGCCCTCAGAATCGATAAGCTGACCCTGGCTGCACTGGAGGCCTTGCTGCACCTTTATCGGGATGAATCCACGGCTGTTGCGGCCATTCCCACGCTGCGCATGCTTACGCTTTCGCTAAAGATAATTGACAGCAAGGCGAGACGGCTGCGGAATCGATTGAAGAAGATAGGAGACGCCCGGCTGGAAACCGTCATCATGAAGGCCTCATCCCGCGTCGGCGGGGGCGCCCTCCCCCTTCAAGAACTCCCTACCAAATGCGTAGGCGTGAAAATAGACGGGCTTTCTGCCAATGCCATAGAGCGCCTCACGCGAGAGTCAATGCCACCTGTTATCGGATATATTGAAGAAGACCTGTTCGTAATGGATGCGCGCACCATCCAGGATGAAGAGATTGCAGTCATTGCATCGACATTCAAAAGTATTCTCATGGGGGGCTGAGTGGAAAATCAATTGGTCGGAGCAAACACCCTGAAAGAGGTCTTTCCGGACTTGCCGGAACCCGAACAGTTCCAGAAGATTTTTGAGTCGTTCGCTAAAGAGAAGGACCAATTTGCTGTGCTGGTCCTCCGTGTTGACGATTTTGACAAAACCCTTGAACACCTTGGTGAGAATATCACTTCAAACCTTCTCCTGAACATGGCACGCATTATAGAAAACCTGAGTAAAACTGCTTCCATGACGTGGGGACGAATCAGCCAAGACGAATTCGGATGCCTTTGCCAGGACATGGATGAAGTTTCGGGCCTTGAAATGGCAAAGATAATACAGGAGAGAGTTAAGCTAAGCGGTCGAGAGACCGTATCGATCGGTCTGGCTGTGTATCCTTTCTGGCCCTTCGAAAAAATGAACGTTCTGGATAATGCCCGAAAGGCTCTCGACCATGCGGCCTTTTTCGGACCAAGTACGGTTACTCCGTTTGATGCTGTCAGCCTCAACATCAGCGCCGACAAGCTTTATCAATATGGAGACATTGACGGAGCCATTGAAGAATTCAAGAAGGCCTTGGCTGTAGACCCAAAGCATGTCAATGTTCATAACAGTCTGGGCGTCTGTTACGGGGTGCAAGGCAAGCTGGATCTGGCTATTGAAGCCTTTGAAACAGCCATTGACCTTGATCCGGGAGACGTCATGGCAACATACAACCTCGGGCTTGCCCACCATAAACAAGGCGATAAGGAAAAAGCTCTTGAGCTTTTCCTTCACGCCCACAAGCTCGACGGAGACAACCCCGAGGTGGCCTGCCAGATAGGTCTGTGTTATCGAGAGATGGACGAAGTAGATTCGGCCATTGAGTTCCTCGAGAAAGCAGCCGAGAACACGCGCAAAGGGGCACATATATTCTCCACACTGGGAGAATGTTACATAGACAAAGAAATGCTTCAGGCGGCTACCAAGGCGTATGAAAAGGCGTTGAAACTTAACCCCACCAATGCCAAAGGCTTAAGTGCGCTCGGTTATCTCTACGGGACCATAGGTGAAAACTTGGAAATCGCCATTGTCTTGTGTCAAGAGAGTGTCAAAATTGACCCGGACAACGGTCTCTACCGACGCCGACTTGGCAAGCTCTACCTGCAAAATGAGGATTATGAGAATGCCTTGGAGCAACTCAAAAAGGCCGCAGAGTTTGGAGAGGATTGCACTGATCTTATACAAGAGACAGAGAGCCACCTGACCGGCCCTGCCGACGTGGATGCCGCTGTTGACGTAAAGGCCGTTGTTGACAGCGAACAGTGATACCTATATTTAAAAGATGCCCTTGAACCTGACCTGGAGAAAGCGGAACCAAATCCGAATTTCTAATATCGAAATACGAAACAAATCCGAAATACGAATTACCAAATGTTCAAAACAACCGATTTGAAACACGGCAGCTCACTTCAGTTTGTTTGGGCAACCCTTTCTGTCATTTGAATTTTTTGTCATTCGATATTTTTTCGCATTTCGAATTTCGCATTTAACTACATCAATACAAGTAGACTTTTTGCCATAGGAATCACGAGTTTCATAACTTAGCTAACAAGGGCAACCCATCCGGATGAAAAATGTCATTATAAAAGCGTTTGAAGAGAGCGTTCGTGTAAAGCAAGGCTTTGTCAAGCAGTACATGGATGACCTTCTCACAGCGGCTCGACGCCTGGCTACCTGCTTTGCTGCCGACCACAAGCTTCTCATATTTGGCAACGGAGGGAGTGCCGCTGATGCCCAGCACATTGCAGCAGAATTCGTAAACCGTTTTTCAATCGAGAGAAAACCCCTGCCTGCGATAGCGCTCACCACCGACACATCCATCTTGACCAGTATTTCCAACGATTATTCTTTCCATGAGGTCTTCTCTAAGCAGATCAGGGCCCTTGGGAAAAAAGACGACATTGCTTTAGGGATCAGCACGAGCGGCAACTCAAGAAATGTCATCATGGCCGTGGAAACGGCTCGCGACTTGGGCCTTTACACCATCGGCCTGACAGGCTGTGATGGAGGCGACCTTGGCAAATGCTGCGATCTCGCCCTGATTGTCGATTCCGAGGCAACGCCACGCATCCAGGAAACCCATAGTATAGTGGGGCATGTTCTTTGCGATCTCGTGGATCGAATCCTTTTCCCTGACAGCTTCATATAGGCTTAGTACTGCGTGAGT
>JAQYVR010000167.1 GCA_030145395.1 Desulfobacteria bacterium | reverse complement strand
TTTTAAGGAACTGTCCAGTTTGTGATGCTTGAATGTGTCCGTTAAGATTAACATGTTATCGCATTGTTGTATAAAAACAATATGGTGGCCTGTTTACATAACTTGCTAGCGTTAAGGAGACCAGATCATGCGGTTACTCGTCTTATTAATGATGTCCCTTAGTTTGATTCTGACGACCTCGGCATTGGCTGCAAAAGACAAGATCGTTCATGACGCTGAATATTACATCATCGCGGCCCAGAACGGAGAACAGTGGGCGGTCGAGGATGGTGAACTCGACAAGAAACTTGCCGAACTGCGCAAGAAATACGATGCGCCACCAAATATTATCCACTACATGTGGGACGACCAGCCACCCATGTCTTTCGGCGACCCGATCTATCAGAAGATTCGTGGTTACGACACTCCGGTTCTTAACAAGTTAGCGGAAGAAGGCATGACCTTCGCCCGCATGTACACCGAGCCCGGCTGCACTCCGAGCCGCTCGGCAGTGTTGACAGGACAAAATGCCATTCGTACTGGCACTTGGGAGATCGGTTTTCCTATTGAGTACACAGGGTTTGCGGACGAGAATGTCACCATGGCCGAAGTTCTCTCAGAGAGCGGCTACGCCACCGGTTTTTTCGGTAAACTGCATCTTGGTGACATCGAGGAGTCCTACCCACATAACCAAGGTTTTGATGAGGCCTTCTGGGCTCTCTACAACCAGATGACCAGCCTTTACAACAAAATAGGCGAGGGTGCCAACGCTATCGTCGGGATGAAAGAAGAGCTTCTTGCCGACAACCCGTATCAGCGTGATCACAATTTCGTCAAGGACGAAGCGTTTGTGTTCTACTTAGAAGGGAAGAAAGGGGAGCAAGCCAAGGAATGGCGTGACGGCTCCCAAGAACTGAAAGATTATAAGGATTTCGACATTGAGTCTCGCAAACGTGCTTTGGACTTTATCACACGAAACGCTGAGGCGAAGAAGCCCTTTTACGTGGCCTGGTGGCCGCTATGGATATCCTTCATCGCAGATCCGCAAAAGAACACTCTCCAGCGAGGCATGGTCGGTGAGGATTATCAGCGAGTCATAGAGCCCGACATCGCATCACTGCGAAAGACCCTCGAAGAACTTGGCATTGCTGAAAATACACTTATTGTTGCCATGGCCGACAACGGTCCCATGACCCACAACCCACCTCCAGGCGCAGGCCTTGGTGAGGGACTGTTCCGTGGCGGTAAAGGCGACTTCACCGAGGGTGGTGTGCGCGTCTGTGCCGCAGCACTGTGGCCGGGAGTGATAGAGCCAGGGCAGGTCGTAGGCGACATGATTCACGAGGTAGATCTCTTTACCACTTTCGCTCGACTGGCGGGTGCCACCCAGTATATCCCCACCGACCGCATTATCGACGGTATTGACCAGACGGCGCTGTTGATGAAAGGCGATACAAGTGGGCGGCGCGACCATGTCTTCATCTACCAGGGACCTGACTTGGCTGCCACAGTGAAAGACCAATACAAGATGCACTGGACTTCAAAAGACCCTAGCCAAGCTAAGTCGGGACTCACTGCCGTGTATGATCTCTACAACGATCATCGAGAGGTCAACCCGATAGTCGTTGGTGGATTCCACTTTAAGGAACCATTCAAGAGAATGAGGGCACGGCACGAACTTTGGAAAGAAAAATACCCCGACAGAAAAGCTCCGCATGGACTGTCTTACACCGGCATCTCCAACGCTAGGCCGGAAACACTGGCATTGTCGAAGCCTCCTGCCAACATGAAGGATTTGCCGTTTGACCCACTACAGTTCATTGAGCACCTCGACCAGTTGCCTTTCGACCGGGCCAGCGAACCGAGTCCCCGCTGAATCAATTAAGCACTCTCGCTGCTCAGGAAAGCCTATCGCTTAAAGTGTTGACGATTTTCTAATGATCGAGGCTCTGGTTTCCATCGATAGTCTGAAGAGTTGAACGCAAAAAAATATCTTACAAGCAAGCCGTTTACATAAGTGGGTTAATGCCTCTCCGATTGTTAGGGAGAGGCTTTTCTCGTATTTGTCGTTGTGACCGGGGGTAAGGGGGCGGCCTTAACCTCTAGTTTCTTAAATTCGAGCGACAAGGCGCGTTGTTGTAAGAGACTTCTCTTCATCTTCAAAGTGGCTGCAATCCATGTTTTTACAGAAGTTGACCTGAATGCCGTTCACTGGCAAAGGAACCCGTGGGATATTGCTCGAAACTTTTGCAGCCAAGAAAAAAACCTCCGTAGTAGTGACTACGGAGGTTTATAGAACAAAATTAGGGGTTTTCCACACTTTAAGCGATAGGCTTGGGTATTGTTCCAGGTGGCCATAATTTTGTGTGTGAACCATCTTCCTAAAGGTCTCTATCAATACGACACTAATTTTCGTCTCCGAAGTCGTGACCTATAAGAAAGGTTTTTCTACAGCCTCAAGGGAACCCTTAATCAGATATAATTTGCTCTTCTGGGGGTTCCAATTCTGGAGGCAATTCGGTGAAGGGAAAAGGACGCTGGCTTTCATTCAGAGTGATATATCGGAATATTCGATATCCATAGGTGGAAATCTTGTTGGAAAATTGCCGAACCGATTCGTTGGGTTTCCGGGTACTGAAAAAATAAATAAATTGAAAGACAACCACGACTTTAACAATGACCATCACAATTCCAAGGATGACAAGAAACAGAAGGGTATAAAGCAATCGGATACCGATCTTTTTTCCGGAAACAACAGGTTTCTGTTCTTTTTCTGTTTGTTCCTGAGACTCTTGGGGTGTCGTTTGTGTATTTTCACCATTCGTTGATTCTGATGACATAATATTTCCTTTATGGTGAGAGTTAAGAAATGATTATAGAACCATTGATTCATCGAACATGACAATAAAATCCTTGTTGCAAGCCTGACACATAGCAACAACTGACTTCTCAAATTTATAGTCAAGACCAACAAAATAGTTCGGCGAGATATTATTATCTTGTTGCCTGTTGTCACACTTTGAAGTTATGAACCGAGGCTTCAACATGAAGCCCCCCATCCCAGCAATGTAGATAGTGTTGGCATTATAGCAAAGACAGCTCAAAAATCATCTCACAGTGAAATTGAATCGGGTAGGAGGCGGGGTTGCCCCCGCCGTCCTCCCACACCACCGTACGTACGGTTCCGTATACGGCGGTTCCTGTCAGCATGTTCCGTTGTTGACTTCCATCCCTGATGTCCTATAAGCACCCAACCCTGCCTCATGGATTCCGTCCGCTACTCACGGATTCAGGCTCTTTTTAAAGACTTCTGCCCAAGACAATCAGAACATCCATCATAGACGCTCTGGCAGGTTCAGCCCTTCACCGACTGGTCAGGCCGGCTAATATGGCCTCTGATGACTTCTGCCAACCCATCCCGTCGCCTCTCGACGCCGGTAGAACAAGGCAGGTTGACAGATCTCCCAGGGTAATTCGCGTGACCTTCATCCCGTATACCCGCCGCATCTACTTCAACATCTTCCGGATGGTATGGGGCTTTGAGTCTCTTGGCCCTCTCGCCCAGATGTGGCTGCCTCATATGCGATTCCTGTTCGTCGGGCCGGAACTTTGCTTACAGCTTCCTTCAGATTCTGGGTCGCCCCAGACACCCTTGCTGTTCGGCTAACGGTTACCACCATCAGGGTCTGTAGAGGACTTGCACCTCCAAGTCAACACTCAACCACCACAGTTGAACATACGGTGCTCTCGCACCACGCGCCATGCCTGGCGCACCAAAAAAAGGGCAACAGATATAAAACCTGTTGCCCTGAAAAATCATCTCTCTAAAAATCCTACTTCAAAGCCTGAATCTTCCCCAGACTCTCCTGAAGCACGCCAATCTTCTCCACAGCATCCTTCAATTTACCGCGATCCTTCTCCAGGACATGGTCTGGAGCATTGGCAACGAACTTTTCATTGGAAAGCTTCTTGGTAAAGAGATCGACATCTTTTTGCACTTTAGCAATCTCTTTCTGTAGTCGCTTCTCCTCTTCGGCAATGTCCACCAACCCAGCTAAAGGAAGTGAGATTTCAACCTCTCCAGTAACCTGGGTCGCTGACTGTTCAGGCCGATCAAGGCTTTGTCCGATAGTCATTTCACCAACCTTGCCGAGAACGCGGATGGCTGCAGCGCCTTCCTCAAGGATTTTGCATGCCTCTTCTGATTTGCAGTCGAGCAGTGCAGTGACCTGCTTGCCGGGAGGCACATCCATCTCGCCACGAATGTTACGGATGGCACGGATAACATCCATGACCAACTCCATGCGCTCGGCACCAACAGTATCTGTCGGCAGGCCACTACCATCAGGATAGTCCGCCTGCATAATCGATTCGCAGGGACGTTGTCCGGGCAGCACTTGCCAGATCTCTTCGGTTATAAATGGCATGATTGGATGCAACAGACGCAACAGTTGCTCAAGAACCGTAAAAAGAACGCTCTGCACGCGTAACTTGGCCTGTGGATCATCACCATAGAGATCATCCTTGGCCATCTCGATGTACCAGTCACAGAAGTTGTGCCAGGTAAATGCGTAGAGTGTGCTGGCGGCTTCATT
>JAQYVR010000121.1 GCA_030145395.1 Desulfobacteria bacterium | reverse complement strand
GGCTTGCCCGTGGATGAATGCGCAAACAATCAATATGCTACGGCGCGATGTCGCCCCGAAGCTGAGGCGGATAACCGCGTCGTAGCCGAAGGCGAAGACGGGTACTTTAGTGGGACCACGGGTTTACCCGTGGGGCTCCATTGGCCGGCCGGTTCCCCGTGCTTCCAGTTGTGCCTTATGGAAGAAGCTCTGCTCGCAAGTGTGTGGGGCTTCTTTTTGTCAGTTGCCAGGATTCAACAGTCAAGAAATAGGTGGCCATTAACCAAAGTCATAAGGAGGGCACAACGAAAGAACATTTTCCCCCTCACAATTACGATCTGCCTTACCAAGATGCGTTTGATCGAAAATGGGCTCTACAGAGATGGTAGACAGGTGAATTTGGGAAAGGGGATGAAGGGGATAATCAACGAACAAAGTGGATATAGACATTGATTCCCGCAAGAAACAGAAACCCGCCAATAAAAATAAACAAAGTCGTGCCATTGTGTTCCAGTTGCATAACATCCATGTTTTGGACCGTCTTCTGAAAAAGGATCAGAAATGTGGGAATCGAGAGAAAGGTCACCACGGCTCTATCTCCACGACGGATCAATAAGTAGATGCAGATTATGACCATAACAGCAATCACCCAGGGATTCTTCAGGGCCGTTAGGATATCAACATTGGACAGGATCTTGTCGGCTTGTTTGAAGTTAAATGCTCTTAGTGCAAAATAGAGGTCTGACCACATAATACCCTCCCTTATTTCAGTTCATCCTGATTCTTAAGCATAATTCGTGCCGATTTGCTCAATCCCGGCAAATAGGAGATTTGTTATAGGTGCATTGTGGGGGCCTATTAACAGCCTTTCACTGCTTGGGTGCAGTCAGGTTATTGGACCTTGGTCCTGTTGTGAGTACGCATAATAGTAGTAAAGTCAACAAATTAGGGAGGCGACAAGGAGCCCATGGTGTGGGTGGGTAGGCACCAAAGGCTTCAGTAAAGCGGGCCATGACGAATACTCGGAAGAACGTCTCATAGACATCAAAAACGACAAAAATGTCAAGATACTGACACCCGAAATGAAGCAAAATCAGTTCTGTTGAGGGGGCTATTGCAGGTTATGGATGGCGGGGAGGCAATGGACTTCGGCGCTTCTAGACTCAAGGCAAAGCTATTGCTGGCTTTTTGTCAGTTCCTTGACGATAGAACATGGTAATTCTGTCAAGGGGATCGTTTCACAAGTTTTTTTCATATTTTCTTAAGAAAATGAAAGCCTTGTACCAAGGTACAATAGACAACGGGAAGATAAGATATATAATGCACACCAAGAGTTGAGAAAAAGTTCGGAAAATTCAATTAAATATAAGGAGGATTGACCATGGCCGACATCGAAAACACACCAGGAACTGAGACAGGAAATCAGGTGGTTGGTAAAGTTTCTATCCTTTACGGAACAGTAAAGGCCATATCATCGGATGGGACGACGCGCGTTCTTGCTCTGAACAGCCCCGTTTATGCTGATGACCGAATTATTACCGAGAGTGACGGCAGTGTGTCCATCGTATTAGATGACCCTGCCCAGACACAATTGGATATCGGCCGGATGAGCGATATTATTCTTGATGAAGATGTCTATGGCGGGGCTGCACCCGAAGACGTTGCTGAAGCCGCGGCCGAGATAGAGGAGATTCAGGAAGCCCTTTTGGCTGGGGATGATACGGGTGATGTGGAAATAGAAGCTACTGCTGCTGGAGTTTCGTCAGCAGGTGGC
>JAQYVR010000106.1 GCA_030145395.1 Desulfobacteria bacterium | reverse complement strand
GACCCTGCTCCCGGCTACATTATACCCAGCGTGGTAGCAACCCCTTGTACGATCCGGCTTACTGGACCTATGAGTGTACTGGAAGAGATTTCGGCTGTGCGCACCACACCGGTTGATGTGGGTGGATTAACCGAGACCGTCAGGAAGAAGGTTGCCCTCAATCTGAACCACAATCCCCATGTCAAGGCCATTGATGAAAGCCTGGTTGAAGTCGAAATTGTCGTCGAACAGAAGATGGTCGAAAAATGGCTTGGCATCACCGTTCTGGCCACAGGCAGCAAATACAAGTATGTTGTTACGCCTGATCGGATCGAGATATTGCTCAGAGGCCCTATGCAGACTTTAGAAAAACTGACCCAGGACAATGGAGTGGAGGTCTACGTAGAACTCGAGGATTTAGTACCCGGGACATACGTGCGCCGCGCTGTTATCAAACCGCCTCTAAACACCACACTGGTGGAGGCTAAACCAGAGGTCTTTACGGTAAAAGTGCTGTCATCGCACAGGTCTGGGCAGTCCTAATCCTGGATAGCGGAACATGTTGATTACAGAGACTGTCAGTTAAATTGAGTTCTTATATTAATTCCATTGGGAGAAAAAGATCTGACAACTGACGACGGACAACGGACAACGTGCTGCACGAAGCCGTCTCTGGAGTGTGCATGTTAACCATAGTGCCATTCACGAATTGACCAAGTTAAAGGAACATCATGCTATTGGCAATTGACATAGGAAATACCAATACGGTGATCGGCGTCTTTGATGAAGACCTGCTCGTCCACCACTGGCGACTGCGAACTGAAAAGGATGCGACTGAGGACGAGTTCCAGGTAATGGTCAAGAGTCTGTTTTCTCTTGAGGGTGCAATGCTCGACTCAATCACCGGGACCATTGTCTCCTGCGTGGTGCCCCCCATGGTGAATATCCTTGACCGTTTCTGCGCCAAATATCTTCATCACGAACCAGTATGGGTCGATGCTGCCACATTTACTGACATGCCCATACTCTATGATAACCCCAAAGAGGTCGGAGCGGACCGGATAGTCAATGCTGCAGCGGCCTTTCACAAATACCGCACGAATCTGATTGTTGTTGACTTTGGCACTGCCACTACATTTGATTGCATCTCACAGGACGGGGCCTACCTGGGTGGGGCTATCAGCCCCGGCATTGTGGTCTCCTCCGAAGCACTGTTTCAGAAGGCCTCTAAACTCCCGCGGGTTGAGATCTTTGTTGCACCGAAGCGAGCGATTGCCAAAGATACTGTCAGCAGCATGAACGCCGGTATCATCTTTGGTTATGCTGGTCTTGTGGATGGGATCGTAAGGCGTATCAAAAGCGAGATGACTACTGCGCCCAAAGTAATCGCCACGGGTGCACTGGCCGAACTTGTGGCAGAGTTTGCGGAGACCATAGAAGCGGTTGAACCTCATCTTACCCTTGAGGGGCTCCGGATAATCTACTCGAAGGTACAGAAGAAGTAGAAGCCTATTAAAACACCCTGCCCTTTCCCAAACATCTTGCAAACAAATCGCTATGACAGGCCTGCTCGGTCATCCATTTGTTCGCCTTCGCCCGAATACCTTGCAGCTTGTCGGAGCGGAGCGGGCCTGTCCGCCGGCATTGTGGCGGAGATCCCGTCTTGACGGGGCTGCGGGGAGCTTCATTATTGCCGGTTTCAAGCTCTTGATTGGTTGTTTTCAAACCGGGTGCTTTGCACCCGGTACAACCGCAACGATTAACGCACACACGTGCGTTTGCCTTTTCCCGCTATGCGGGAAAATTCAAGCCACCCGCTTTGCGGGTAGTCGTTGACTCTCTCTTGAGACTTTATACAATTTCTTCCAATAACTGAAAACCTATCATATACGAGAATGTGGGAAGTACTCGAAACAGCTGAACGCGTAGCAGAAGAAAGCCGCCAGGTGCGCATTGAGAGGCACGCCTTGGTCGATTTTGCGCGTAGGGTGGCTGCCGAAACCATACAAATGCCGCCCTGGGATAGCTTTCACCATTTCAGTGGCCGCGATGAGGAGACTGTGTCATATCTCCTTGTCCTTGACAGTATCAATTTCTGCTTCTGGCCTGAACGTGGAGAGGCCAGATGGGAAATGGAATATCAATCGAATAGCCTCTCGGGCTATTATGGTCTAGCGGCTGCCCTGAAGAAGGCCGCCGAATCCGGAGTTCCGATTGCAAGGGCTGACTACTGGGCTGAGCTGGCCCCGTATCAACTGACGCAGATCTTGGGTGGGAAAGGGGAATTGCCACTCATGAGAAAGCGTTCGGAGATCCTCAATGAACTGGGCCAGGTCCTGCAAAGAGAGTATGACGGCCAAGCGCTCAAGTTGGTCGAAGCTTCGGGAAAGTCTGCCCTAAATCTGGTCCGGTTGTTGGCCGAAAAGTTGACATCGTTCCGTGACGTTGCAGAATACCTGGGTCACAGAATCTTTTTCTACAAGAGGGCGCAGATATTTGCTGCCGATCTCTACGCAGCATTTGACGGCAAAGGATGGGGAAGCTTCAATGATATGGACGAGCTGACCGCATTTGCTGACTACAAGCTGCCTCAGGTGCTTCGTCATCTGGGAATCTTTGGTTACGCTGAAAACCTCGCCCAAAAGGTTGATCAGGAAGTTCGCCTTGAACCAAGCAGCCCTGAGGAGGTAGAAATCAGGGCCAACACCATCTGGGCCGTTGAGCTGATCCGGCTGGAACTGGTTCGGCTGGGCAAGACATTCAGAGCGTTTGAAATAGACTGGATCCTTTGGAATTTGGGCCAGCGCACAGAGTTCAGAAAGAAGCCTTATCATCGGACATTAACGATATTTTACTGATGTTCTCATTCGAAATAATAGCAAAAGACCAGGAGGCACGGGCCGGAAAGCTGGTCACGCCTCATGGCCTCGTCGAAACACCGTCATTTGTCGCTGTCGGCACCCAAGCAACAGTGAAGGCTGTGTCGACGGAAGATCTTGGGAAGATCGGAAACCGGGTGATAATCACCAATGCCTACCATCTCCACCTTCAGCCAGGCGAAGATCTTATACAGACAATGGGGGGACTGCATCGATTCATGGGTTGGCAAGGTCCATTGATGACCGACTCCGGTGGTTTCCAAATCTTCAGCCAGGGTGCAGGTAAAGAACATGGGGTGGGAAAAATTGCATCTATCTTCCCTGAGGAGAACGATCGCGGAAGGCATTTTAGCTCGAAAACAGGGAAGCCATTGGTAACGGTCGATGAAGATGGGGTCGAATTTATTTCATATCTGGACGGCTCGCGACATCGGTTCACGCCTGAGCGCGTCATAGAGATAGGCCGCAAGCTCGGTGCAGATATCATCATGGTCCTTGACGAGTGCACTTCTCCGCTCCATGATCACGATTACACCAGGACTGCCATGGAACGAACCCATCGCTGGGCTGTCCGCGCATTAGCAGAGTTTCAGAATACTTGTGACGAGAGCCAGACGCTCTGGGGTATCGTTCAGGGCGGAGCATACCGAGATTTGAGACAGGAAAGTGCCACGTTCATTGCAGACCAGAGTTTTGACGGCTATGCCGTTGGCGGCTCTTTAGGCAAGTCAAAGGATGAGATGCATCAGGTCCTGGAATGGACGATCCCACTCCTGCCACAGGATAAGCCGCGGCATCTCCTTGGCATTGGCGAAATCGACGACATCTTTCAAGTAGTCAAGCGAGGCATTGATCTTTTCGACTGTGTCGCTCCGACGCTCATGGCCCGCACGGGAACGATGTTCGTTAAAGAAGCAGAGCGGTTCAGGATACATATCCTTAATGCGCAATTCAAAGATGACCCCGGCCCGATTGATGAGGGGTGTCATTGCTACACCTGCTGCAATTACTCCAGGGCTTATCTGAGACATCTATTTGTGGCCAAGGAACTTTCGGCAGTGCGCCTTGCTAGTATTCACAATTTGCACTTCATAGAGTCGTTGATGCGCAACATCCGGACTGCCATAAGGGAGGGAAGACTTGCCGCGCTCAGCAGGGAGTGGCTTGACCGGTAATCACAAACAGGAATCCCCTTATCTTCAAATGAAGCCAGATACATCGGGCCAAGTCAGGAGGGGAAATGCGTAGACTTTTGAAAAATGTTCAATTTTGTTCAAGTTCAAGGGCAATTCCACATAACAGTGGAATTGGACAGCCGGCAGGCTGCCCGCAAGGGCGATCCCGCAGGAATGCATCGAGTATTTTGAGGATAGCGCTCCGGTTGCGCCTCACGGCTTGAAAAGAGGCACTACGTGCGAAATCTGAGCCTGACACAGTAATTGGGCAAAAGAGGGGGTTTTTCAAAGGTCTGATGAGCTCGATGCTGCAATTCGCAGAGGTTTTTTGTTAGACAACAGGACGACCAGGCCCCGCGTCAATTATGACTCACTTTTCAGCGGTCCCATTATGGTCACGCGAGTGCCGTGACCAGGTTCGGATGACACCTTCATGTACCCACCTAAAGGTTCCAATCGCTCACGAATGCTGAATAAGCCAAAAACATTTTCGTCCCCGCCGGGAATGGTCTCCTCTGGGTTGAATCCGACTCCGTCGTCTTCCACATCGATCTGTATCCTATGGTGATTTTTCGTAATCGACACCTTTGTCCTTTGCGCTTTGGCATGCCGGACCACATTGGCAAGCAGCTCCCGCACCGCCTGGAATAGAAGGACACGAATATCATCTCTCACCGGCTTGGGCTGGCCGTCGTCCTGACAGTCTATTGTAATGCCGTACCGTTTTTGTGTGTGCTGCGCCAGCCACTCCACTCCCGCTACCAATCCTAGTTCGTAGAGAACGGGTGCACCGAGTTCGGAAACCAGGAACCTTGAATCCCTTATGGCCTCATCAACAAGCCCATTGACTTCTTTTACGGCTTCTCGTGCACTACCCGAAGAGGTGCCCAGAAGCGCCGCCAACTTGAGCTTGGCAAAAGCCAGATTCTGACCGATAAGGTCATGCACTTCTGTTGCAATGCGGCGCCGCTCCTGCTCTTCGGCCAAGGACAATGAGGAGGCTAGAGACCGCAGTCTCTTGTGATAGGTGAGAAGCCTCTCTTGTGCTAGCTTGCGCTCTGTGATTTCCTGCTGAAGCTGTTCATTCGCTTCCAACAGGTCTGCGGTACGTTCTTCAACCGATTTCTGGAGGTGGTCGCGGTGTTCCTTCAATTCTTCCATCAGTTGCTTGCGCTCGCTGGTGTCGCGAAATACCCCTCTGCTGCCAATATATTTGCCGTCTTTGTCGAAAATAGCATTAACATTCAGTTCACCGGGAATCTCTCTTCCCTGCTTTGTTAACCACGTGGACTCAATGTTGAGTTGTCCTCTTGTTACCAGTTCCGCCATTTCAGTTTGGAAGTTGATCATAGATTCTTCACTTATGACTTCACCAATGTGCATTCCATTCATTTCATCCATAGAATATTCCAGGCTTTCAGCCATTGATTTGTTCACATAAACAAGATTTTCATTTTCATCTGTGATGGCAAACAAATCAGTCGCGCTATCCATAAAAGTTCTCACCTTTTCCTCTGATTGTTCCAGCGCCTCCTCCGTCTGCTTACGCTCGGTAATGTCTTCCGCCGCACATACAACGTACTCAACATTTCCGTCCTTATCCAGCTTGGGAGTCTTGGAAATGGATAACAAGCGGCGTTCACCTCTTCCGTTCCTAGCCCATTCCTCCGTGCGAATCTGTCTTTTCGACTCAAAGACTTCCCTGTTACCGGCAATGCAAACCTCGGCCTCTTCTTTACCGAGAATGTCGTATAGATTCTTGTATGCTATGTCACTTTGTTGCACTCCAAAAAAATCTGCGCGGGCCCTATTTACCGCACCATTGTTCTCCAAATCTGTCAGGTACCAAACCAGGGTGTCAATATTGTCGAGCAGTATCGTTTGTTCCTCTGACACCTTCCGCAGCGCCTCCTCTGCCTGCTTTCGCTCGGTGATGTCACGCGCGGCACTTATTGCCATCCCTTTCCCTTTGTAGCCTATGGTTCGACTGATGACCTCAACTGGTATCAATTTGCCGTTTCGGTTAACATGAGTAGTCTCAAACCTGATATATCCTTTGTTTTGAAGTTCCTTGAATCTTTCAGGTATGCGTGAAGCCTCTTCGGGTGCATTAAAGTCCTTAGGTTTCATCCGCAACAATTCATCACGGCTATAGCCAAGACGATCGCAAGCTAGTCGGTTAACCTCCTGCATTTGACCCTCAAAGTCATGAATGAAGACGGCGTCAGCGGCACTGTTGAACAGAGTCCTGAATCTGTCCTCACTCTCCATTAAGGCTCCCTCCGCAGTCGTCCTTGCCTGCTCCACTCGCTGGACATACAACAACAACAGCGCAAATAAGAGGCCCCCGACCCCCATACAGATGGCAGAAAGCATGAACAACTTTAAGTGGAGGTCTGCCACCAGGTCTGTGACG
>JAQYVR010000069.1 GCA_030145395.1 Desulfobacteria bacterium | reverse complement strand
TATTCAAACGACGATTTCGTTGTCTATGGGGTTAACGTTGATACTGAGCCTGATGATTCTGGCATGTATGGCGTCAACCTTACCTATTTTTTTGACAGATATGCCTCTTTTGAATTGAGCGCTGATTACACCGAGGCGGATGTCGAATTCAGCGCCCCTGGTCTACCTGAAGACGCTGGCGCGCTTGAACAAGTTCCAGTCCTCTTGACCCTACGTATGCATTTTTCTACAAATCCTAGGGTGAGCCCGTATATTGGTGGCGGAGTGGGGTGGTATTTTAACAGCTTTGATACTAATCGTCCTGTAGCTGACATCATTTTCGGACCAGGGGCTGATATTGAGGTAGACGACACCTATGGGTTCCATGTTAATGCCGGCATTGAGGTTTTTTTAAACAATAATCTTGCGATCAATTTCGACATTAAGTACATCTGGAGCGATGTTGAGGCTGAGGTGAACGGTTTTAATGATGAAGTTGACCTTGACGCACTCGTCGCCGGGGTAGGTTTGAAATATTACTTCTAGTCATACTTTAGCAGACATATTTAGGTTGTATACACCTAATACGTGAAAGGCAGAGTCAACAGCGGCTCTGCCTTTTTGTTTGGTGCGCCCGGCGGTGAATTAGGGGACGCCTATGATTTTATGCTTTACTCCGTAATTATTGATCGCTATGGTGACGGGCATGCCGAGAAGAGCCAGGATAGATGCGGCCGGTGCGATTCATCACATCATTATTCGTGGAATCGAACGCAGAAAGATATTTCGCAGCGATTCGGACCGAAGCAACTTCTTAGAGCGGCTTGAGAAAACAGTGACCGCCACGCAAACTGCATGCTTAGGTTGGGCTCTTATCCCCAATCATGCGCACTTGTTGTTGCGGACGGGTTCAGTGCCCATCTCCAGTGTGATGCGGAGGCTTTTGACCGGATATGCTGTTTCATTCAACCGCAAATACCGCCGTCATGGGCAGTTATTTCAAAACCGATACAAATCCATTTTGTGCCAGGAAGATCCGTATTTAAAGGAGCTGGTACGCTACATTCATTTAAACCCACTGCGAGCAGGCTTGATATCTGATGTGAGAGCTCTGGACAGGTACCCTTGGTCCGGTCACAGCGCTATAATGGGTAGTACAACCCGAGAGTGGCAAGACACGGAATACGTCTTGAGGTTTTTCGGTGACAGCATTTCCGTCGCACGCAGAACATATCGAGCCTTTGTTCAGAAAGGTGTTTCCGAGGGGAAACGACACGATCTCACTGGCGGCGGGCTGATTCGAAGTTTGGGAGGGTGGCAGCATGTTAAGGCCTTGCGCAAGGCGGGAATTCGCTACAAATGTGACGAGCGTATTCTGGGTGATGGCGATTTTGTCGAAAGGGTTTTGAAGGCTGCCGACGACCGATTGGAACGGCGGTATGATCTTGAAGCACAAGGATACGATTTTGACACTGTGGTTGAGAGAGTAAGCAACGTATTGGATATGGAAGCTCGTGATGTTCTAAGGCGTGGCAAAGACCCGCAGACGGTAAAGGCGCGTAGCCTTCTTTGTTATTGGGCTAACCGAGAACTCGGAATGACAACCGTTGAATTATCACACCGGTTAAGGGTATGCCAGTCAGCCGTGAGCAGAGCATCGTCGCGTGGTGAAAGCATTGCCATTCAGAATAACCTTAAACTGTTGAATGAGACGAGAGAAACATAGAAACGCATAAAATCATAGGCGTCCCCTAAATTGGCCATAATAAAAGGGCCCGGCACAATATGCCGAGCCCCATAGTATAAACTGGCGTCCCCAACCGGATTTGAACCGGTGCTGCCGGCGTGAAAGGCCGGTGTCCTGGACCTGACTAGACGATGGGGACGCAATCCTCTGTAAATTATGGATTGGGGTGCAATGGTCACCGCCGGGGCTTTTGCCCCAAACAAGTCCGTATGTCAGTTTTCAGCGTCGAGCTTTCCCCATGTCCTTTTGAAGTTTGGTGTTGTCCCGGTTCAAAAGCCGGATGTCCCCCGCAAGGCGGGATCTTCGACTGACCTGGATAGACGATGGGGGCGTTGGTGGGCCGTGCGCGACTCGAACGCGCGACTCTCTGCTTAAAAGGCAGATACTCTACCAACTGAGTTAACGGCCCTTATAATGCGGAAAAAGGTAACACCATACCATCTATGTGTCAAGGGGAAAGGGGGGCAAAATCTGGCTTTTATGCCCACTGGTATTGGTTTTTGTTGAAGTTGACAAACCCAATATAGTGTGCTTTTATTGATGTCCAAATGAAGCTCCCCGCAGCCCGCGAAGCACTGCTGTCAGGCAGAACTTGCAGGGTATTCGGGCGAAGGCGAATAAAGAACGTTTGCTTGCGTTACAAACATTGGAAAAGGAGCATGACAATGGGAACAGGTGTTTTGGACGTTGATGACAACAACTTTGAATCAGAGATATTGAAGGCTGAAAAGCCGGCCTTGGTAGACTTCTGGGCCCCGTGGTGCGGCCCTTGCAAGGCTATCGGACCTGCTATCCAGGAAATGGAAGAGAAATACGGCGACAGCATAATTTTCGCCAGATGTAATGTGGACGACAGCCCCAATACCCCAGCGCAATACAGCATCCGGGCCATTCCTACCCTCATTCTGTTCCAAGACGGTAAAGTAGTTGACCAAGTCGTTGGTGCTGTACCAAAAACCAGCCTCGAATCGTTAGTGCAAAAAGTACTCTAAATGTCTGAAGATCTATACGATGTTGCCATAATCGGCTGCGGACCTGCCGGGCTTCAGGCGGCTATCCACGCTGCCAGCAAGAAGGCGAGGGTTGTCGTCTTTGGAAAGCCACGCAAAAGCAGTCTGTATAAGGCCCATGTAGCCAATTACTGCTGCTATGAAGAGCCTATCTCGGGAAAGGAGATACTTGAGGCCGGAAGGAAACAGGCTGAAAACTTTGATGCAGAATTCGTGGAAGAAGATATCATCGAAACGAAGAATGAGAACAATCTATTCAGCCTTGTCACAGAAAGCGGTGCATCCTTAACCTCCAGGACCCTTGTCCTCTGTATGGGAGTTTCTCGAAAAAAGCTTGGCGTTAAGGGAGAAAAGAGGCTTGTGGGTCGTGGTGTCAGCTACTGTGTGGATTGCGATGCCAACTTTTTCAAAGGCACGGATGTGGCGGTCGTGGGGAACGAAAGCGCTGCCGTAACCGGGGCCCTGACACTCTTATCATACGCCAGTACTGTCCAGCTGATCTGCCGGAAACTCATGGTTATCGACACGCTTCACGATCGATTGAGAGAGAGCCAGGTCAAGGTCGTGGAAGACACCTGGGTTAAGGAGGTCATTGGAACGGACGAGGTTGAAGGGGTATTGTTAAAGAACGGCGACACCTTGAATGTCAAAGGAGTCTTTGTTGAACTCGGTGCAAAGGGCGCTCTGGAGTTAGCAGCCAACCTTGGGGTCGTCTTTGATGCAGAGACCTTTAGTTCTATTGAGACAAACAAGAAACAGGAAACCAACATACCAGGCCTATATGCGGCTGGTGATATTGTGGGCCAGCCATGGCAAATAGCAAAGGCTGTGGGCGAAGGGTGTGTGGCAGGGATCGAGGCGGCAGAATACGCTAAGAAACTGGCCGATTCCTAAGTCCTTCGATTCATAAATTCGATGACGAATTTATTTACTCAGGATTTAGTGCTGCCCTCGGCCATGAGCTCCCTTCGGTCTGAGCTCAGGGTCGAAGACGGGCCGAATGGAGTGAGCATTTCTTGCAATCTGATTCGTAAGCATATGTGACTGTATTTGCGAATCGAAGCACTGATCCAGTCAAGCATCGAAACATCTATCAGGCTGTTTTTCAAGGCGAAGGCCGCAAACCACGAAATCATTACTGAGGACCTGAGGATACTCTTATGAATCTGAAGAAGGTGGTCTATTTTGCCGTCTTGCTGTGGGTGGGGGCCCAAGTGCTGGGCTGTGCCTGGTTCCGGGCCAAAGAGCAGGAGACAGCCCAACGGCTTGCCGAGGAGGGCATGGAGGCCTTCAAGGACGAAGACTACGAAGATGCTATTGAATCTTTTCAGAAATTGAAAGACTGGTATCCATTCAGCAAGTACGCCATATTGGCCGAACTTAAGCTTGGGGATGCCTACTACCACCGCAAGGAGTACGAAGACGCCATTTTCGCCTATGAGGCATTCGAGAATCTTCATCCCAAGAATGAAGCTATCCCGTATGTGGTCTATCAAATAGGCCGGTGCCATTTTAATCGGCTCGATTCCATTGACCGAGACCAAGGCATGGCCAGAGAGGCGCTTCAGGCCTTTGAGAGGCTAATCCGTACCTATCCCACCAGCCCTTATGCCAGCAAGGCCGAGGAACATGTCAAGGTGTGTAATAGAAGCTTGGCTGAACATGAGTTCTATGTGGGCCTGTTCTATTATAAGGCCGAGCATTATAAGGCCGCCTTGGAACGTTTTAGGACGGTCATCAGGTCGTACCCGGATCTGGGAGTTCATCATAAGGCCCTTGAGTACATTGCCCTGTGTCAAGCCAAGATCGACGAGGCCGGGCGCGACAGGAATTAGCTAGTTTCCATCCATAAATGGCCCTTTTTCCGATGAGCGGCGTTCTCCGCGGATTTCCGTCTGCGGAGTACGATTTGTACGCCTCAACGAAAACCCTTGTGCGGCCTTGCTCATCAAAAAAACTCCTCATTTATGAATTGGAAACTTACCCAGTGCCCAACACTTGTTACGTTATTTATGGATGGAGGCTAGCTTTCCCACCATGATCTTCAAAACCATGATCCTGCTGCCAATGGCCTATCTTCTGGGTTCTGTGCCCTGTGGTGTAATCCTGACCCGCATCTTCAGTGATGTGGATATTAGATCAGCGGGCAGTGGAAATATAGGGGCCTACAATGTTTTTAGGATAGCTGGAAAGAGGCTAGGACTCATGACCCTTGGAGGAGATCTCCTCAAGGGTGCCATCCCCGTACTGGTTGGGGTCTTTTGGTTAGGTGTTTCGGATTGGAAAGTGGAGGTGTTGGTCTCGCTGATAGCCCTTTCGGCCTTTGCCGGTCATCTCTTCCCTTTATTCTTGGGCTTCAAAGGGGGCAAAGGCGTGGCCACTGCTGCTGGTTGCTTCCTGGTCATCTCACCCATTGTCTTCCTGGTCGGCGTAATGGTCTACATCCTGGTGCTTTGCTGGTGGGGGCACTCCTCGACCGGTTCTCTTTCCGCGGCAGCTATTCTCCCGGGAGCGGTGTGGGTTGCCACGCAGTCGGTCCCCCTAACAGGCTGTGCTTTAATCATGGCTGTGATCATATTCGTTCGTCATGCAGACAACATCAGACGTCTGCTTAAAGGGACAGAAAATTCGTTCCCGCCATGAAAGCTTATCTTTGGAGACGATCTTCGGTATTTTAGGGGGGATTGTAAAGGGGACGTATATTATGATGCGGCCTTATAGACCCCTCGACCGGCTCTCAGAACCTTGCCCTGCTTGCTCAGTCTGAAAAGAACGTTCCGAATCTTCTTGTCTTCAAAACCCGTGCGTGCTTTCAGCGTTGCCACATTCACACCGGTACGGGATCTCTTCATGGCCCTCAGGATTTTTTCTGCACTTGTCACCTGGGGTTTGGCTTTTGATACTCGCTTCTTCTTGGTAGCAGCCTTCTTACCCTTTGCACGCGCTGAGACCTTCTTTGCCTTCTTCCGGGGCTTCGCGGCCTTTTCTAACGCCTCCACCCTCTTCGTCAGCCGATCAAATTCTGCCCTGCTTGGCACCTTCAAGGAAAGAAGAGATTTCTCGGTCTTTTTTATTAATTTATCAATTTCTCTTTTCGTTGGAACCTTGATACGATCGGTCATGAATTCGATGAAGGGATCTATGGTAAAAGATTTGTGCTTCTTTTTCATGAGATCTTTCCGCGTTGTTCATCTTCCTGAGAAATCTTCAGTAATCGGTCCGTTCTTTTAACTCTTTGCCGCACTTGAAGAAAGGAAGTTTCTTGGATGGTATCTCAACAGGGGCGCCGGTCTTCGGGTTTCTTCCAACGTAGCCCTTGTAATCTTTCACAAAAATGCTGCAAAAGCCACGCATCTCCACTCTCTCGTCCCTGGCAAGGGCGTCTGACATGGCGTTAAAGAGAATGTCGACAACCTGCTCAGCCTTTGCGTTGCTGATACCTGCTTCCTTTTGTAAAGCATCGATGAGGCCTGACTTGTTCATGAGTCCTCCGTTTAATGGGTCTTTGCTTTCAACTTTGTGATCCAGATTATTTAATAAAAAACAACACCTTGAAAAGTCAAGAGAAATTTCTATAAAAACAGTGTTAGAAGCCGTCTCAAAAAGGTGAATTAGGGTTCAGGGCCCCGCCTGACGGCGGGACTTCGGATCTATCTATAAGATAAAGGTTCTCAGCAAGGCGCGGGGCGGTCCGCCGTTGCTTGGAAAGCTATGGCGGGACAAGCGAAAAAGCGCAGCATACACGGTAGTATGTGAGCATTTTGAGCCGACCCGCAACACCGCCATGGGGCCTTAGACGCATTTTTGAGATGGCTTCTAATATGCTTCCTGGATCTCAGCCACCACCGACTCCACCAGGGACTGGACTTCAGAAAGCCGTCCCTGGGAAAGGGTCTCAAATCGCAGCACCAATACGGGCTGGGTATTTGAAGCCCTGACCAAGCCCCAGCCATCTTCAAAGAGAATCCGCACCCCGTCTATATCAATTATGTCATACCTCTGACGGAAATATTCGGTAACGTCCTTTACCACTTGAAATTTTCTGTCATCCGGACACGGCACCCGAATTTCAGGGGTGTTGTAGGTCTTAGGGACATCGCTTAACAGTTCTGTGATAGTCTTTCCTGTTGCTGCCAAGATCTCCAACAAACGACAAGAGGCGTAAACAGCATCATCATAGCCAAAGTACCGGTCCGCAAAGAACATGTGTCCGCTCATCTCTCCTGCCAGTTCAGCTTCTACCTCTTTCATCTTCTGCTTGATCAGGGAGTGCCCGGTCTTCGACATCACTGCCCGGCCACCATGTTGTTCTATATCGTCATATAGGGTTTGAGAACACTTTACCTCTGCAATGAACGTAGCACCAGGCTTTCTGGAAAGGATGTCCCTTGCGTATATGATCATCAATTGGTCGCCCCAGATCATAGCGCCTTTCTCGTCAATGACGCCGATGCGATCTCCGTCCCCATCATACCCGATTCCGACATCAAGCCCCTGTTCCCGTACTAATCTGATCAGATCCTGCATGTTTTTTTCAACCGTGGGATCTGGTTCATGATTGGGGAAGGTTCCATCCATGTCGCAATAAAGCTCGGAAACTTCGCAGCCCAGATTGCGTATAATTGGCACTGCCACCACACCGGCTGGCCCGTTTCCTGCGTCGATTCCCACTTTAAGAGGTCTGGCAAGCTCCACGTTCTCCTCCACCAACTTCTTATACGGAGTGATCACGTCCGCGGTTTCCACTTTGCCATGTCCCTCAGCAAAGGTCCCGCCATCGATGATCCGCCGAACCTCCTGTATCTGTTCGCCAAAAAGTGTGTCATAACCGCTGCATAGCTTGAAGCCGTTGTACTCAGGAGGATTGTGGCTGGCCGTAACCATGATGCCGCCTTCTTTTTTCAAGTGCCTGATGGAAAAGTAGAGAATGGGCGTAGGGCATACGCCGATATCAACCACATCGCACCCTGTGGCGACGAGGCCTTCGATTAGGAGGCGTTGATAATTCTCTGAACTCAAACGACAGTCTCTGCCTACAGATACCTCAGAGCGATTCTTGCCCCGCAAGTACGTGCCGAACGCTTTACCGATCAGGATCACATCTTCGTCGGTCAAGTCCTTGTCCACGACCCCTCTAATATCGTATTCTCTGAAAATGGTAGGATTCATAACGTCTCCGAGTTTATCATTCTCGAAATCATAATTCGTAACTTCAAAAGTATTTTTGTCTTTTTCTATCCGAATGGATATTTGAAGACTGGCAAATGAATGGAACTGCCCACAGAAAAGAATTCAGTTGAATGCTGCACGACACTTAGCGAAGCAGCATTATCAATCTCCACGCTCACTCTGACTCTTGGGCAGAGTCGAAAGGGAGGTGTCCCTCCAGAGCCATGCTGATTTTCCGCTTTAGCTCACTCAGATCTGCACTTTTCACCACATAGTAATCGGCTGCAATCGACTTAAGATCGCCTTTGTAAGAAGAATAGGCTGAACACAGAATGACAGGGACGTTGTAGTATTCTTTTCTAATATCCTGCAGCAAGTCCAACCCGTCGTGTTCCGCCATTTTTATATCCAAGATAATCAGGTCTGGTTTTTCCCGTCCGACCAATTCAACTAGACCTTGACCGGTCCCTGTAGTGATCACGTCATATCCTTCGTCTTCCAATTCCTCGCCATAGAGCATACGGATGACCTCTTCGTCGTCAACAATAAGAATTTTCTTCATGAGTGCCCCCATTTGCTGTCAATAAGCCCAAAGCTTCACGCTGTTTCCGACCATTTTGTAAGCAGGCTATGCTTGCTCCTTTCAAAAACAATGCACTGATCTTCTATCACTTCCTCGGCCTGCTGAATGGTCATTGGCTCCAGTTCGACCACAAAAGAACACGTGCGGCCAAAATAGAGTGGAATCAAACCTTCCATTACCTTTGCTTTGTCATACGCATCATTTTTGTAGGCAAGTGCAAAGTCAATCAATATTTCAGCCCACAGGTTGGCCGGGAACTCAAAATTCGCAAAACTCAAGGCTTTCACCTCAGAAAGCTTCTTGTAAATATTGGCAGAAAGGATTTCCTTCCATAGGCCATCATTCTTTTCGAAACCTGCCCGAAATTTATCATATAGTCTTTCAAGGTTCACATCTACCGGTGGGGGCATTTCCATCTCACCAAGCCCAAAACCGAAAATTGCCGTTGGCTTACTCCACCGGACCTCTTGCCAGAAATCTATCTTCTTTGTCATAATATCGAAGATGGTCCCCACGACCTGCAAAAACATGGGACCCAAGGATTCTCCCGGGTCTTTTGGTTTGTGTATCTTAGGCCTTCCCATGAAAGACTGGCAAATGGGTGTGTCGTGACACATGGCCGTGGTGGTCATCCAAATGTCAATGCCAAATTCCGCTACGGCGGGGGTCCAGCCTTCCTGCTTCATGTAGATCTCTGCAAGTTCTCCGGAAAAGCCAAAGTCTCCGCCGATGGGTTGACGGACTCTGCGCCCGTAAATAGACCTTGTCATGGGATAGGCAATATTGTTGGTAATGGTCCCATCATATTTATGCCGAACATAGAGTGGTGCCACGAATCCGAAGTCTTCAAAGAGCGGATCTCCAAGATTCTTTACCCACCGTGGTGTAATGCTTTTGAGATCGGCATCCAAGACAATAATGGCCTGTGCTCCGAGTTCGCAACTTTTCTGGAAAAGGTTCTTGAAATTGTTTCCTTTGCCCTTTACCCCGGGCGGTGTGGACAAGTATATCTTGGGAACTTCGGTGGCGGTATTCATAAATGCATCGCGGGTGCCATCCGGGGAGTTATTGTCACAGTTGATAATAACGCTATTCTTTTCCCCAAAATACTTCACAAGGCCTTCGCTTGCCATCTGAGTGGGGTAAGAGATTAGTTCTGCTTCATTGTACGATGGAATTCCTACGATCAAGTCAGCAGACTGAACGTCATTTGGATTCTCCTCTATGTCCATGCAGCAACCCCCTTTTCGCCTCAAATCAACCCTAGGTCAGCAAGAAAAAACGCTGTAAAACTACGGTCTTTGCATTGCAGGTGTGTATACTATATATCTGGAGCCACGTCAACTTGACACAGGGCACTCATCCAGGTAATCTCTCACCCTTGAGGTCTCATATTCATATCAGCATATCTGAAGGTTGACCATCTCGCAAAAAAATCATCAGGAGGACGGCAAGGTAAAAAGCTCCAGATGCAAAGCGCGCAAATCTTGAGGAGTGAGGCTTACTTACGGTACGTCGCAACGATTTACCCTGTTAAATCGGCTCCGCCGTCTCGCGTAGCGAGAATTTAACAGGGCGGGGATGAGGCGCAACGCCGCAGATGGACTTCTTACGAACCCGTCAACGTTGATTTTGCAGGAATTCTACATACCCCCGGACTGAATTGGCCATAAAGAATCTTTCCCTGTCTTGCATGTCAGGCCCCATTAGCTCGAAGGCCTTGAGATC
>JAQYVR010000206.1 GCA_030145395.1 Desulfobacteria bacterium | reverse complement strand
AGGATCATGATGACAATGAGCAAATCGAGGAGGCTGAAGCCCTTATTCTCACAAGTGGCTAACACCAAATCAGACCCGACTAGCTGAATGCACAATTTTTACAAAGCTGCGTGCGCAGCATTATCATTGGCGAAGAAAACTCCAATGGGTGCGAAATACTGCCAGCCTTCGGCGCCACCACTTACCACCCTCGCCACGGTGATGTCAGCTTGATTGACACAGACAACATCGCCACTGTCATTGAAGGAATTCAGCGGCAATGTTCCTGTCTTCAGGTAAGGACCATACTTGAAGGCGACAGTTTTGGTGCCATTTACCATGCCCTTGATGTCCGTGAACTGGGTGAGCTGGGCCAGAAATGCTGCCTTGGCTGCAGCATCATCCGCTACCGCGGTTGTGCCGTCAGCCTCCGAGTAGGTACCCGGGTATCTGTTTGCATGCTGGGCAGCGTAAACCTCGATAGCACTTCGTAAGCTGTTGAGGTTCGTCTGGAGAGAGTTCAGCCTGGCATCGTCCGTAGATACCGAGATCTGCGGAACAATGATCATGGCCAGGATCCCCAGGATAATCACCACGACGAGCATCTCAATCAAGGTGAATCCCGCTTGGTTCTTGAGACTTTGAATCTCAATCTGCCTAAACATCACTACACCTCCTCTTTGAATATCCTTGTGGTAATGTATTGGTGAATTCACTGTTTGCTATGCAATCTACATGCCTAACCCGGATGTTTTACCTAATGCACCGCATGCGCTAGCTTGAACAACGGTAAGATCACTGATGCAACGATAACGCCCACCACCCCGCCCAATAACATTAAAGCAATGGGCTCGATCAAAGAGGCAATATTCTTGAGCTCCCGATCCACCTCCGTATCGTAATACCCGGCTAGGCGGAGCATCACCGTGGGTAGATTTCCCACTTCCTCTCCAGTGGCTACCATTTGCTTGACCGAGTCCAAGATGTAGGGATAGGTGGTGAATGGTTGGGCAAATCGTCCACCCTGCTCCACGTGATCCATGATTTGAGTTATAAAACGGCTAAAGTGTCGATTCCTGATGGTGGCCCGGGTTACCTCCAGGGCTTCTAGTAAAGGAACTTGACTGCTCATCAAATGTCCCAGTGTTCTCAGCAGCTGGCAGGTATAGATCTTGTTGTACAGCCTGGCCACCATTGGTGCGCCCACACAAAACCGGTCTATCAGTGCTTGACCGGGCTCACTCTCTTTCCAGAGCTTGAGGGCCACGATGAGCCCTACAGTGGAGATCAGGTAAACCCACCAATAAGCCTGCAGCGAATGGCTCATGGCCATAAGGAATCGGGTAGTAATGGGCAGGATGCTTTCTTTGCCGGCGAAAAATGTGGCGAATTTGGGGAGAACTCCGACCAGAATAAAAACAACCACCAGGAGCCCGACAAGGCACAGGATAGCAGGGTAAGTCAGGGTGGACCTCAACTGGGCAATGAGGGCCTGACGTTTTTCCTGCATTTCCGCCAGCCGATCCAGAATCTTCTGCAAGAAGCCGCCGGTCTCTCCGGCTTTGATCATACTGATGAAGACATTATTGAATACCTGAGGGTGGCGCCTCATAGCGTCTGACAGCTGCAGGCCTTCTTCTATGTCCTTACCCATTGCCTGGAGCACCTCTTTGAAGGCCGGATTTTTGGTCTGATTTACTATTGCAGTTAGTGAGCTGGTAAGGGGTGTACCCACCTCCAGCATCAACGATAGCTGGGAAGTGAAGAAAATTATCTCCTTGGCTTTGATCCTGCGGCCAGGCCACTTAAGCATATCCAGGCGCAGTTTGGGGATACGGCTACCCACTGCTCCTGAGGGCTTTGCAGTCCGGTGGGGGCTGCCCCCCTTATGTTGCTCATAACTAATGGCCATGCGGATCTTCACCTCAAAAAGGCAGCAACTTGATGTGAATCATCCCAGTTTGGTTGGCTCAAGCTTGGTCCCTATACGCTCTCCACAGAGGTTACCCGTTTTACTTCTTCTATGATGGTGATGCGCTCCAACACCTTTTTATAGCCCAGACTATTCAAGGTCCCATGACCGTTCTTCCTGAGGTATTCTTGGAGGATATCGATGCTCGGATTGGCCAGGATGAGAGATTGCAGTCCTGTGTCCATTTCAAAAAGCTCATAAATACCGGTGCGGCCCTTGAAACCAGAATCGTAACAGTCAGAACACCCTTTTCCTCTGGACAATCGTATCTGTTTGTCCTCCTCGCAGCCCAGTTCCTTCAACATTTCCTTTGGAGGAAAATAGTCCGTTTTACATTCAGGGCAGGTTGTCCGTACCAGTCTCTGAGCCAGAGAAGCCAGAAGCGTGGAAGAGAGGAGATAGGGCTCGATACCCATCTCAAGAAGACGTGTAATGGCGCTGGGACTGTCGTTGGTGTGAAGTGTTGACAGGACCAGATGCCCAGTGAGTGAGGCTTGAATGGCAATTTCAGCAGTTTCGCGGTCTCGAATCTCCCCCACCATGATAATGTCGGGGTCCTGCCTGAGAGCATGTTTCAAGAACTTGGAGAAGGTGAGGCCGATGGCGGGCTTCACCTGGTTTTGGTTAATTCGATCTAGCTGATACTCCACAGGGTCTTCAATGGTAACGAGATTTTTGTCAGACGAATTGAGCAAGGTTATGGCTGAATACAAAGTAGTGGTCTTGCCGCTTCCTGTGGGGCCGCAGACTACAATGAGCCCGTGAGGTTTTTTCAACAATAATTTAAAGCGTTCCAGAACCGCCGGGTCAAAACCCAGGGTGTTGAGATCCAGCATGGCCTTGCTCTTGTCCAGGATTCGCAAGACCACTTTTTCACCGTGAATACCCGGCATGGAAGAAAAGCGGAGATCAACTTTACGACCTTCCACCTGAACCTGAATACGGCCATCCTGGGGTATGCGCCGTTCTGCTATGTCCAGATTGGCCATAACCTTCAAGCGGGAAACCACCGCCGGGTGCATCTCGAGCTTGGGAGACATGAGTTCGTACAGGACGCCGTCAATTCGGAGGCGAACCTGAAACTTGCTCGCTTGTGGCTCTATGTGGATGTCACTGGCCCCATCTCTGATGGCCCGCAACAAGACCATATTGGTCCAGTTCACCACCGGGCTTCCTTCAGCCATCTCAGCGATTTCGCTGATCTCTTTTTCGAAGCCTGTACTGACCAGCTCGATCTCAGATTCGTCCATGCGGGCCATGACATCGTCGATACTCACCTCTTTCTGGTAGCACTCGTGGATGGCATCAATGATATCGTCCGCGCGGCAAAGGACCGGCTGAACTTCGAGACCGGTAATCTTGGACACTTCGTCAAAGACGAAAAAGGCATGGGGGTCAGAGGTGGCCAAAGTAAGCACGCTGTTGACTCGAAACATGGGGATAACTTGAAAATGTAAAGCCGTCTCTTTGGGCAGGACGTGCACAATCCTGGGGTCAATCATACCCTTGCGAAGCCAAATGTGCGGGATACCGAGTTGTTCCCCGATGATAGTAGTCAATTCTTCTGGGCTAAGAATTTCCTCCTCGAGCAAGAGTTGACCCAGGGGTTTGGAACTCTCTTTCTGGGTGCGGAGAAAATCGGTCAGTTGGTCAGCTGTAATGAAACCTTTGCCGACCAAAATTTCACCGATTTTTTTCCTTCGTGGGAGAAAATGGCTTTTCATCGTTCACTTCTGATGGCTTCGTGGATATCTTCGTAGACATGCAAATGTATGAGCCGGGTTGCGACAAAAATGTCGCGACAGACATCGTTCAAGGTAATTATTTTCAATACACAACCGCGATTTCTTAGCTCTTCATGCATTCGTACCAATAGTTCAAGAGCTTCACTGTCCATGAAGGTTACGGCCTTGCAGTCCAAAATAATATCTGCCCTCTGGTCATTGAGGCACTCATCAAAGGTGGTTTCGAGTTCTTCGCAGGTTTCATGGGTCAATGACTCTTTGGGCGCAAGAACAGTCCTGGTGCCGACTTTAGCTATAGAAATTGCGGATGATGGTGTCATGCTGTCAACTTTGCTCTTCGAGGCTGCATTCCTGCTCAGGCGCAAGGTCTCGGATAAATACCTCTTTAAACACATTAACCAAATCTGGATCCAACTGGGTTCCAGCCACTTTTTCTATCTCTTCGAGGGCCTCTTCCGGAGTTTTTGCCGGGCGATAAGCTCGATTAGAAGTGATGGCATCGAAAGTGTCGGCAACGGCAATTATGCGGGCGTCCAGTGGAATTTCTTTCCCTTTCAGCCCCTGCGGATAACCTCCACCATCGTAGCGCTCATGGTGGTGCAGCATGCCAGGAAGTGAACTTGCCAGTTGCTCCAGGGGTTCCAAAATGGTGTGGCCCTTCATGGGGTGGTCCTTAATGATTTGATATTCTTCGTCCTTTAACCGCCAGGGTTTATTCAAAATGGATTCGGGAATGCCAATTTTCCCACTGTCGTGCAGAATTGATGACCACTGGAGTATCTTTTTCCGCTCTTCGTCCAAACCAAGTCTCTCTGCCATAAGGAGGGAATACTGACAAACTCGTTCAGAGTGCCCACGGGTATAATCGTCCTTGGCCTCGATGGCGAAGACCAGTGATTTCACCATGTTGATGACGAAACGTTCCAGGTCACGGTAAAGATCTGAATTGGTAATAACCACGGCGATTTGCTCGGCCATCGAATCTAGCAGCCTTAGTTCGCTTCGACGGAAATTTTCCCCCAAATTGAATGAGACCAGCCCCATCCAGCCGTAGAAGTTTCCATTGTGTTGCATCTTTACCGCCAGGAAGCGATAGGGATCCGGAGCAAGATCACTGAATCCTGGGGTTGTACTTGAATCGTTAACGATGAAGTAGTCTTCTTCTAGTGCAGGCGAATTCAGCGGGATGGAGTCTATGAGGACGTCGATGAAATCATCGTAGTCACTGATGTTCTCAGGGATTTTCTGAGTGCAGACCAGGGCGTTGTATTCTGGTCGCTCCGGCAGTCTGGCGAAAGCCATGTCTGTCCGCATTGTGTCCAGGAGCTCTTCAACCAGTTCTTGCAACATGTTGCCCGCAAAGGTTATAGACTTTACCCGACCGGCAATCTTGGCGTAAAAGGAGAGCTGTTCGAAGTTGTCCGTCAGCTCTACCGCCATCTCCTCCATTTCTTTCTTATAAGTCAGCCTGTCTTGCACTTGGAGTGCCACCTGGTTGAGAAATCTTTCCATCTCCTCGGCCCGGCCCGGTTGCGGTGCTGGGGAGGTTTCTGGCAGAGGTTTTTGCAGAGAGTTGGAACCAAAGACGATGAGGGAGCCGGCTACTGCCTGTCCATTTCTGAGGGGCACACCAAACAGCCCTTCTCCGGACTCAAGTGGAATATGCTGGAATGCGGCGCTGTTCATTATTTGCAGTGAAAAGTCCTGGAGTTCCTCAAGGGCTGGCTCAGCAGGCTCATCTGGTCCTGAAGAAAACACCAATCCCTCATCAGCATCCCAAATCTGGAAGTGCAAGTGGCTGACTTGCGACAGGCTTGAGAGAAAGTCCTTAGATTGGCCTAAATCTATCATTATTCTTCGTTCCCAAAATATTGGTCAACGCATTTCAAAATTGTCTGGAGGCTGAAGGGCTTTTCCACAAATACGGTATCCTGCAGTTTGCTTATCCAGTCCTGCTCGGTTGGAGATATGCGACATGTCATGACAATGGTCAAAAAAGGTCTCTTCTTCTTCAGTTCGTTTGCTCGTTCACACAGAGCCCTGCCATCTAACTTGGGCATCATGATGTCCGTGATAACAACGTCTGGCTGCTGGTTCTTGATGAGATCAAGCCCCTCCTCGCCATTGCTGGCGGTAATGACTTGGTAGCCTTGGTTTTTGAATTTGAGCTCGATCACTCGCCTGATGTGGGCTTCATCGTCGATGACCAGAACCCGTTTATTGTTTTCCAAGGTAATATTCCTCCTTCGGTAGCCTGATCTTGAAATGACTTCCCTCGTCCGGCTTACTGTTAACCTCAATCTCTCCACCGTGGAGGCGAACGATCTCCGAGGTTAATGCAAGCCCCAGGCCACTTCCGGTCTGCTCGGTAACATGAGGATCAGTCGAGCGATAGAACTTGTCAAAAACATGGGGGAGATCTTCCTTGGAAATGCCGTAGCCATCATCGGTGACTTCAAAGATTACAAAGTCATCCTGTTCGGTGAGCATGAATTGAATGTGCCCGTCTTCAGGGGTGTACTTCACCGCATTACCCAGGATGTTGATGATTGCCACCTTCAGGAGTTCTTTATCACCGAATAGAGATGGAAAGCTGTCAGGCAGGTTCCTTTCAATGGTAATGTTTTTCTTTTGGGCGGCCCCCTCTACGGTCGTCAGACAATCGTCAAAAAGCCAATCACTTTTGACGAGTCCTTTGTTGAGGGTTAGACTGCCCATTTCAATCTTAGAGATGTTGAGCAGGGTCTTAACGAGACTCGTCAAGCGACTGGTCTCTTCGTTGATGGTATTATAGAATTCCTTTTGCATCTCAACATTGTCTATCTCATCATCCATTAACATCTCATTGTATGAATTAATAGTCGTCAAGGGCGTAAGTAATTCGTGAGTGATACGAGTGATAAATTCATGCTTGGCATTTTCAGCTGATTTCTCACTGGTTATGTTCTTAAACGATATGGCCTTGCCAATAACATCTTCTTTCCTCCCACTCAAATAAGACAAAGAGACGAGAAATGACTCTCCAGAGGCAAGTTCAGGAAAAGTGGTTTCAATATAACTAGCGCCACTACTTTGCTTCATTGCCCCCTGCTGTAAAAGAAATGCTGTGATTTGATCGTGGACGAGAATGTCACCTAAAGGATGATCGATCACCTCATCCCGTTTCTTGTCAAGAAGGTTCAGCATGTAGGAGTTGATATGAGTTATATTATCCTGAATATCCGTTACAATGATCCCGTGATTTATGGAATCGAGGAGGTTGAAGACATTGTGTTTCTCAAATGAAATTACCCCATATTTGGTTGTCAAATCGATGTTTTCAGCCTGGATTTTCTCGTATCTGTCTTTGAGTTGAAACACCGATTGTTCGAGGCCTTTTATGATCTCGCCAACCCCGCCATTCTTGAAGGAACCGGGAGAAACAGGCACTGAGTCTATGCAGATGTTCCTGAAGTTTTGATTGACTTCATGGAGAGGTCGAAGTGCCAGGGTGACCCCGTAATAGACCAGGACCGCCATAGAAAATGCGAAAAAGGCCATTATGGCCATGAGCTTAATACGCTGGAGAGAAAAAACTGATATGGGCGGGAGATCGAAACCCATTCTCACCGTGCCACTTCTTTGTCCACCTTCAAAAATGGGTTTGGCAAATTCATTTATGGTATGGTCCGTTCCCACCATTTTATAGGTCTGTTGTATTAACCCATTTACATACAGGGATCTTTGTTCTACGTCAGTGGGGATTTTGGCCACTACATCACGGTGTGCCAGGGAGAGGAGGGGACTTCCGTTTTGATCCTGCACGATTGCATAGATCAGGCCATCTGAAGTAACGTATTCAGCCAGTGTCTTGACGATGTAGTCACGCTTGATGCCGAGAAAGTTTTTCATCGGATGAAGCGCAACCAGACTGACCAAGTAATTTCCTTTGTGCTGAAGGTCTTGAGTTCTACTCCGCTGTTCCTGTTGGTACAGGGCCTGGGCAAAGATACCGATGCCGATCACGAAGATGACAAATGTTGCAATGGTGATCCGTTGAACTTTCATGGAATTTCCCTCTTCTAAGTAATGAGTGCTATGGCCACGAGAGAAAAAAACTTGTTTGGGTGGAAGTATGCATTTATTTCTGCTTTATTTATGCAAGATCTATGCTCAACTGCTACCCGAAATAAAAAATGTGCGACCTAGCGAAGGGTTTAAAATTATTAGAATAAAAGCCATCCGGAAATCCCCGCCGACTCACCTTTCAGTGTCTTCCAGTGGGGTGCGATCTAGGATCAGGAATATTTATCTTTGGAAGGCAATATGTGCACTGAAGTCACCAGTTAGGTTCAAAAGGGTATCCACAAAATGTGCCCCCTCCTCTTGGGGAGGAGAGGGCTTCGGCCTTCCTTGTGCCGAATGATTGGGGTGAGGGGGGGGTAAAGAGCCCTTATCGAAGGGCGTCTACAATCTGCGGCGAACCGCAGAAATCTTAGCAAGGTTTATGGTGTTGAGGCCTCCGTGGGTTCCTCTTCGACCACGACGCTGGTTTGGTCGTCACCGGATTCATCTGTCTGTTAAGGCGGAATTTTCCTCTGCGTCGTCGCCAGGCCAGGCCACTTCTACTAAGGTTTGACAGGCTTGAGCAGCCGGGTCACCTGAGTCTGAGTCCAGCGTTAAGTGGTAGTCAACCCGGTAGTCAACCTTGTGGTAGCGGAAGAGGGGTTGAACTGCCATGATGTAATACCAACCGTCTGCCGGCAAATTTTCCACCGTGAGCTCCAAGGGCAACTTGCCCTTCGTTTGCTTCTTTACCCTAACACCAGGTATTGCGTCACGAAGACCCAGGAACGCCCGCCCTTTGCGTTTGGATTTCGACCAATGCTTCCACAGTTTGTATAAGGTGGATTCCGTTTCAGCTTCCGTAAATATTTCCTCATCTGCGGCTAGCATTATAGTGACGCTTTCACCAGCAGTGGCTCGAAACTTAAAGAAACCGACGGCACGATGCTTATGATGACGCTTGAGTCTGAATCCGAAGGGTTTGCGACCAGCAATTTCAGACCTGGCAGTCATTGGACTGGCACGTGTCGAGGAGCAGGCAGTTATTACCGGATCAACATCCGGGGGTTCCCCAACCACAAAGGTCAGGCCGCTTACCCCGGCTATGGGTTCGCCAAGGGACACAGCTTTGCCGCTGGTATGATCTATCTCATAAAGATTTCCTAATACATCAATCCCGAACAAATAGTTTTCATGGCTGAAGTCAAGAGACACTACATTGACCGACTGGCCATTCCCATCAACGATTTGGATCGCATTTGTTGTTTCTACTAAGAGCTCTGGTTCCAGGTGAATTTTGATCAGATCACTTGTGCTTGCAATCGAGGCAACACCATAAATTACTTTCTCAACCGAATGATAGGCTAGAGCCGATACAGGCCAGTCTAATGAAACAACATGGGTTAACGTGGCTGTTAGAGC
>JAQYVR010000046.1 GCA_030145395.1 Desulfobacteria bacterium | reverse complement strand
CCTCGTAATCGGTACTTCTGAAAACGCCGATATAACCCGACCTCAAGTCATGTTGTTGGTGTCCGACGGTCAAGGCAGCTTTAAGAGAGGAAATATAGTTCGCCTGACAGAACGTAATCACTACACGGGTTCGTTCCTGAGAAATATTGTCAAGAGTGTTCACGCCTCGACATACGGGATCCAGCCTGTGGAGTTCATCGTGTGAAGAAATATCCTGAGTGTTATGGCTGTCATTTACTCATGTGGTTCTTAGGCTGGTTAATGGATGCTTTGATATGGTTCTCATATCCTCTTGTTGCTTACCTGCTGTGCGAACACGATTTCTGCCCTCGCGTTTTGCCTTATACATAGCAAAATCCGCCCTCTCAATAATTGAAAGCACACTTTCCCCAGCTCCCCTGCAGGAAAGAGCTATACCAAAGCTGGCAGTAATTTGGATGGATTCCTGACTATTGGAGAGGATGATCTTCATCTCTTCGACGCTTTTACGCATTCTTTCAGTAGCCAATATTGCCTGAATCTCTTTTACATTCGGCAAGTACATTATGAATTCCTCACCTCCATATCGTCCGACGAAATCGTATGGCCTCAGACATTCGGACAAATTCCTGGCAAATCTTTGAAGTACAATGTCCCCCGTGTTGTGACCATATTGGTCATTGATCTTCTTGAAATGATCAATGTCAGCTAATATGAGGGATATTGGAGCATGCTCTCGAGTGGCTCTATGAATCTCATCCTCCAGCCTCTGCATAAACGCCCTTCTATTTAACACACCCGTCAGAAAGTCAGTGTGCGCTAACTCTAGAATCTTTTGTTCCAGCTTGATTATCCTTTCTCCTGTCCTGATACGATATTTCAATTCTTCTTGGTCAAATGGTTTGATCAAGTAGTCATCCGCTCCTGCCTCAAACGCTTCAACGACATCTTCCTTATGCCCCTTTCCGGTTAGAACGATAAGGTAGGTGTAAGAAGCTGCTTGGGCTTGGCGTACCTTGCGGCATAGGTCCAACCCGCTCATGTCGGGCATTATCCAGTCCGAGACGACTATGCTTGGCGATTCCGGCTCCTGAAGAATTTCCCATGCCTCAGTTCCACCACAGGCGATCACAACTTCGTAACCCCATTTATGTAGGAATGCTTTCAGCAAGCTTCTTGTGACTGGGTCATCATCAACTATCAGAACTTTCATTTTCCTCTCCGAAGAGCCTTTCTTCACAGCATCTTTCCTTCTCCTTCGGCACGCCCTCCAGCTCGAGTTGCGTTGTCACTGCTTCGGGAAATCCTCAATCGTTTGCTATGAGTTCTGAACGATACGCTGCTTCATACGCTGCTTAGGGCCAAAATAATCCGCAGAATCTTTCAGGGTATGAGCAACTTTCTCAACGGCACCGGCCTTAGCGCTATTCACTCCTTCCCGGAGCCCAGCTATTTATTTGGTGGCGTTTTCTAAGAGCGGTTTGGCAAACCCTGTCTCCAGCTACGCCGGTCATTGCCTTGGGTAGATCAAATCTTTCCTCGGCGGGCGGCGTGACATGCTTTGAAGGAGGGGGGCCTTCTTTCTTTTTGTCCTGTGATCGATGCGCCAAATTCTCGATGACTGAACACAGCTCCTCTGCCGTGATCGGCTTTGACACATAGTCGTCCATGCCTGCCGCGAGACATCTTTCTCGGTCTCCCTTCATGGCATGGGCTGTCATGGCGACAATGGGGATGTGTCCACCATTACCTTTTTCCCCGTCTCGGATCAGCTCTGTTGCTTCAAGTCCGTCCATTTCAGGCATTTGAACATCCATCATGATCAGATCAATACGCTCTTTATCAATGACTTCCAAAGCTTCTCTGCCATTTGAGGTAATAACAACCCGATGCCCCTGTTTTTCCAACATCGTGGCAGCCACTTTCTGATTTACTGGATTGTCTTCGACCAGCAGAATACCAAGTCGTCTTTGCGCCTCTTGGACAGCATAGTCGGAAATGACATCCTCTTTATCATCAGTCGAATGTCCCAAGGCCATCGTAATCGCATCCAAAAGCTCAGATTGCTTCACGGGCTTCGTCAAATGTCCCGATATCGTAAACTTGGCAAATTCTGCTGCAGCCGTTTCTTTCCCCACGGTCGTCAGCAATATCATTTTCAAGTTTGCTCCATAAGGGCTCTCCTTTACCCTCTTTGCCATCTCAAATCCGTCCATACCAGCTAGCTGTGAGTCCAGCAAGAGGACCCGATACGATTGTCCAGCTTCAAAGGCGTTCTCAAGCATCATAAGGGCGTGCCTCGCATCTGCTGCCTCTGCAGACTCAAGACCCCACGAAAACGTCATTTCCTTAAGAACCAACCGGTTCATGGGGTTATGATCCAGAATAAGGACCGGTACGCCAGAGAGGTCTAAGTCTTTTATGGGTAAGCCTTCTGTTGCCTCTTTTAGACCCAATTCAAAGCGGCCCGTAAAATGAAAAGTACTCCCTTTTCCCAGCTCGCTCTCAACCCAGATCTTTCCACCCATCATTTGCACAAGCTGCTTGGAAATAGCCAAGCCTAACCCCGTACCACCATATTTTCTTGTGGTGGATTCATCTGCCTGTTTATAATCCTCAAAGATTGCCTCTATATTGTCGGGAGAAATCCCAATGCCTGTGTCCGATACCATAAAATGCAAAAACACCCCGGAATCCTCTTCCTTTTCAGCTTCTACCGAGATAGTTACCTGACCATCTTCAGTGAACTTGATGGCATTAGCTGCAAGATTAACGACGATCTGGCGAAGCCTGACAGGATCTCCCACCAAGGCAGTAGGTGCGTTCGGTTTGATATGGCAAATCAGTTCAAGGCGTGCCTCCTCTGCCTTCACTGACAGCGTATCTGCCGCGTTTTCCAAAGTCGTTCGCAGATTAAAATCAATCTCATCTAAGCCCAGCTCACCTGCCTCGATCTTGGACAAATCTAAGACTTGGTTGAGTAGATAAAGCAATGAATCGGCTGACGTTTGCACCGTCAGAAGATAATCCTTCTGCTGTGCGGTAAGTTGCGTGCCCAAGACCAGCTCTGTCATCCCGACGATAGCATTCATAGGGGTGCGGATCTCATGGCTCATGTTGGTCAGAAATTGGCCCTTGGCTCGGTTGGCTGCTATCGCCGCATCCTTTTGGTCTTCTGCCTGTCTGCGTTCGGTGATATCACGAAGCAATAGTACGACGCCATCCCCTGAGCTAAGACGGCCCGAAATGATCTCCAGGGGTATTAATTCGCCATCTTTCCTTGTGCCCGTAGCCAGCCCCAAGTGAAAGCCTTCCTGTTTAAGGACTTCAAATATCTCGTGGCGCTTTGTCGGATCACTCCGTCTGTCAAAATAGAGCATATCGGTTTTCTGGTTAACGACTTCATTGGCAGAGTAGCCAAACATTCTCTGTACCGAACTGTTGCACATGACGATATTTTTATCCAGATCCACCACGAGAAGCAGATCCGGGTTGATGCTTTCGATGATGTTATGCAATTCCTTCTTTTTCTTATCGGCCTCTTTCCAGCGACGGTGAGTTAACCAGATCAGCCCGACCATATAGAAAAACCCAAAGTTTATTAGGAATTCGGAAAGGGGTAAGCTGCTGAACCTTTCAATGGACTCACGAATCCTCTCAACAAGACTGATGGAAATGCTATACATTGCCCAGGTAACTGAGATAATCAGGACTATGCATAAATGAACCATCTCTCTTCTTACCGTTGATATCATTGTCTTGAATCTCCCTTTCTTGAACCCGCCAACTGTTGCTAATCAGAGTGTAATAGCCAATTCATTGGGCCGCTGAAACCTTCCCCTTTTCCACCGGGTTGCTTTTCCTCAAACGAGGGGGGTTCTTCAACAACTCTCAGCGTATTCATGTGGTAGAGCTTTAGATATGGTGATATGACATAGTTTGAGAAGCACAAACTATGCCAAATAGGACGTGGACAGGATAGTGCCCATGATTCCGATTGGTTGACGCTGTCTCATCTATTTTCTGAACACACAAAAGCAAGTAAAGCAAGTTGTGCTATGGCAATCTGTCAAACTGTTGGCAGTTCGCAACCCGACTCCCGGATGCCCCATCTATTTGATTAGAAGCCATTTCAAAACTCCATCTAACGCTCGATGGGCGTGCTGAAAGCCTGTTTTTTGCCACGCAAAACTTAAACTCGGGCGCATAGTCACGCCCTTAAGTACTCGCCTCGCTTTGTACTTAAGGCCATCCCGCCATTGACTGTCTGGCAGTCAATACAAAATGTTCACAGACTCCCTTGTATGCTGCGCTTTTTCATCGGTTTTTGCCTTGCCCTCAACCGCCACCTGAGGTTTTGAAACCGCTTCTAGTGTTGTGTCTCATGAATAAGTTACATAATTCCCACGGCCGCACAGGACCCACGGAGACGATATTGAAAATCCGCTTCTGTTCAAGGCGTCAGCCGCAAATTCAAATACCGAAGCACGAAACAAATCCGAATGACCAAAACATTACGAACCTCTTTAGAACATTAGAAAATGTGAATTTTGGTGATTGTTTCGGATTTCGTGCTTCGAATTTTACGCGTTAATTACCAAGCATGCAGATCATGTGAGCTGTGACTTTTGTAAATAATTGCCGGGACATGACACTATCACCTGAACTGCAACAGCGAGCGCAGTCCCCGTGATTTATCCTGATCTCTCCCGACTTGTCGGGACTGGAGGAGACTTCAATCTGATGGATGCGCAGCTCATCAACGGTTCATTGTTATGCATATTTCCCCCATAAACGATCAAGAATTGAGTCGCACGCAATCCCAGGTGTTCATTCAGAGCCATGGCATGATTCCTGCAAGCCAACAAATAAGCCGAGCTCGAGCCCAGCTCTGTGGACGGTTAGTGCCGTGGTTCAAACACGTGATTTTCAAAACTTGGGCAAGCTCTGTTGCATATGGCATATATAACTTGCAGAAAGTGGCCCGAGAAGGGCAAAGGAAGGCCGAAGGTATTCAGCCTTGGAACGTCGGCCTGCTGTTATCCATATGGCACAACACACCAAATTATAAGGTTTATCAATGAAGTGCGATAGCCTGCCCTTATTCGTTGGAGGTGATTCCATGAAAAATCTTGTGATGACCGTTCGTTCAAAAGCCCCCACCGTGCATCACACCGCTTTTCAGCTGCCTATCCGAAGAATGTCGCGACTAAGTTTTCTGCGAGATTGCCGAAGAAGTTGGCGATGCCAAATGACAGTTCTCTTGACAGCTATTGTCATGTTGCTGACAGGTACGCTTCAAGCCTCCGCAAACGAAGCGCCCCCAGACGAAGAGAGTATCTTATTGGGCATGTCAACCGCATTGACCGGTCCGACAGGCATCCTAGGCATCAATATGCGCACAGGCGTTTTAGCGGCAATCGGGGAAGCCAATCGAGCAGGTGGAATAAAAGGGCGCAAGCTGGATCTCATTGTTCTGGACGACGGCTATGAACCTTCTCACACAGCTCCTAATATGCGGAGGTTGGTCGAAGAGGAACACGTCTTAGCTGTCATCGGCAACGTCGGGACCCCCACAGCTGTGGCAGCTATTCCTATTGCCAACGCAAACAAAACACCATTCTTCGGAGCTTTCACCGGCGCTGGGGTTTTGCGAAAAACACCACCCGATCGATATGTTATCAATTACCGTGCGAGCTACGCTGAAGAGACCATGATCATGGTGGATGCGCTTTTGACGCACGGCGGACTAAAGCCCCAGGAGATTGCCTTCTTCACCCAACGAGATGCCTATGGCGACGCGGGATTTGCGGGAGGCATTATGGCGCTCAAGCTTCATGGCCTTGAGGATGAGAACTCCGTTGTACACTGCCGCTATGAACGGAACACAACAGCGGTAGAAAACGCCTTAGCTGATATCCTTATGGCGGATCCGGCACCACGTGCCGTGATTATGGTTGGAGCCTACAATCCTTGTGCTGCATTCATTCTCCTTGCAAGACAAAGTGGCCTGGAGAGCATCTTCTTGAACGTATCTTTCGTGGGTGCCGAACCACTGGCCGCAAAGCTCGGGAATCACGGCGATGGGGTGATCGTGACACAAGTTGTACCGCATTTTGACGCGGATTTGCCAATCGTTGCTCATTACAGAAAAGCACTCCAGTCATGGAATGCATACGCCGACCCCTCGTTTGGCTCATTGGAGGGATACATTGCTGCGCGAATCCTGTATCAGGCTTTGAAGACAATTAAGGGAACTGTTACTCGGGAAGCCATTGTCGACGCCCTGGAGGGACTCGGAGAGTTTGACATTGGATTGGGTGAAAAACTGCAACTTGGCCCCGAGGAACATCAAGCGTGCCACCGCGTCTGGCCGACGATTATTAGGCACGGCGAGATCGTGCCGTTCGAATGGGAAGAACTGGCACGTGAATTTGGAGAGAAATCGCATGGATGATCTGAAACCGACAAAAGGCGGCACAAGTGCCACAAGATTGGTCTGGATAGTGACCCTTCTGGGCTTTGGGGCGGGGTTGGTCCTATTAGGCATTGTCTATTGGACTCTGTCGAACATACGTACGGAGCGTGAGAAGTTTGACGCTTTGCAGGTAGATATGACACGCACGGTAACATCTCTGGCACCCCAGCTAGTTCAAGGTCGGGAGGAAATAGGGGCCTTGCTCCGCGGGGAACCAGTCGATAGCACCGACGGCGGATGGGTCGGGAACTTAAGAGACCTCACAGAGAGCTATAGGAACCTGCAGACCGTTAGCGACCCAGGGATGGTGCAAGCGTTAAATCGGCTCCGTGGCCAATTGTCGACTTTTGATGGAATTCGGACCAGTTGCTTAACCTGGCGTGAACGTTATGACAGATTGTTGGACGAACTTCCTGACGCTAGGAAACAGGTTGAATCATCTCTGAGAGAAATGCGCGCTGCGATGTCGAGTATTGAGGGACGCCACCGGCTAAGACACGCTCTTCTTATCAAAGATTATCGGAAAACTGAAGCCAGGGAAGCCGACCAACTTGCACACAAGATCCTTGCAGAAATAAGCTATGTCACGGACATTCCAATAGTCAAGACCGAACTCGCCGATCTCTCCGTTTTGTGGGTGCGCCTCTTTGGCGAGTCCGAAATCGACAATTTGGCGGATCTCAAGGATAACCAGTTCAAGGCGACACTTGACCGGTTGCAGCGAGGGATCAAACGCTTGGAGGAACGCCAATTGCTGGGAGGTAGTGCCCCTTTGGTGATGCTGGACAACTTCGGAACGGCGCTGTTCGGTCAGGGCTACAGGTTCGACACGCTCCACCAGACAATCATCCCCGGATCTGGTGGTCTATACAGATTATGCAGGAGCAAGTTGGTGCTTGAGGCTGACCGGGAAGCCCTCCAAGCGGGCGCCACCGAGCTTTTTGATGAGATCAGAGGGACCCAGCAGCGGTTGGTCCATAGCGTGGAGACTTTCGCTATTCAAACCACAGAAAGAGCCGAAACAGCCCTCGAACAAGCCTGGCAAACCATGCTAGTTGTTTGGCTGATTTCGACAGCAATTTTCCTCATCCTTTCTGCCAGGATAGCCCAAACGGTAAAACGCCAAGTTAAAGCCATCGAAATCACAAATGAAAATCTGGAACAAGAGGTGGCTGAACGTCGGCGTGCGGAACAAGCACTGCGCCAGAGTGAGGATGCCCTGCGAAAGGCAAACGATGAATTGGAAATCCGAGTGGCAGAACGCACCTTTGAATTGAAGGATGCGAACAGATTGCTCGAGGCAGAAGTAGCAGAACGGAAGCAGGCCGAGGAGGCGCTGCGCAGAAGCGAGGACAAATTCCGAGGCCTAAGCGAGGAGTTATCAGACGGCTTGACCGATGTTTTCGAAGCGCTAAAAGCCATTTCTTCAGGAAATCCTGATGTAAGAATATCTACGACATCAGAGGTCGAGTTGATTAGTAAACTAAAACATACAGTAAACCTGACAGCCGAGAATCTCGCAGAGATCGTGAATCTATCCCATGAGTTCGCGATCGGCCTAGCCGAGCACTTTGATGCCTTGCACAAGGTTTCAAGAGGTGACCTGAATGCCCGGGTATCTGGGAGTTCTCAAGTAGAACTATTGGAATCCCTTAAGACAGTGACAAACCAGATGATTCAAAGTGTGTCTGGAGAAATCAACCAGCGCAAGCGGGCAGAAGAGCAACTACGACTGGCCAAGGAAGAAGCCGAAGCCGCTAGCCAGGCCAAAGGAGAGTTTTTGGCCAATATGAGCCACGAGATCCGCACCCCCTTGAACGCTGTTATTGGGATGACGGAGGTAACCCTGGGGACCGGACTCACCAAAGAGCAGCGAGAGTATCTGGAGACAGTGAGGGTATCGTCTGAGTCGCTTCTCACCCTTTTGAATGACATCCTTGATTTTTCCAAAATCGAGGCGCGCCAGCTGGAGTTGGACGAGACTGATTTCGATCCGCGCACGACTCTGGAGAATGTTACGGACATGCTGGCTGTGCACGCGGAAGCGGTGGGACTTGAGATGACTAGCCACATTAAATCAGGTGTGCCAAGCGCTTTGGTGGGAGACCCTATGCGGCTTCGCCAGATTATTGTCAACCTGGCAGAAAATGCCATCAGGTTCACAGAGGAAGGTCACGTGGCTATTTCGGTAGAAACTGAAAAGGAAGAGGATTCCGGGGTGTTTTTGCATTTTATGGTATCGGACACAGGCATTGGGATTTCTCCTGACAAGATTGACTCCGTTTTCGACAGTTTTAAACAGGCGGATGGCTCTACCACGAGAAAATATGGTGGCACAGGATTAGGACTGGCTATTTCGAAGCAACTTGTGGAAATGATGGGTGGACGTATCTGGGTTGAGAGTGAACCGGGAAAAGGGAGCACCTTTCATGTTACAGCCCGTTTTCGATGGGGTCGGAAAGAGGTGACAGAAGGCTCAGCCATAAGAGACTCAGGCCTCTCTGGCGTACCGGTCCTTATTCTATCTGATAACCCTACGAACTGCTTTGTCCTTAAGGAAATGACGTCTTCTTGGGGTCTTAAGTCTGCCGAGGCGGCAGGTGAGAACGATGCCCTTCCGATGCTTGAGAATGCCTTTGAAGCCGGAAAACCGTATCGCGTCCTGTTACTGGACTCAGAGCTGTGTGGTCATGACGGATTTGAGGTGGCAAAGAGGGTAAAGGAGCGCCCTTATGGAGCAAACCTGCAAATGGTTTTGCTGGGGTCATGAGGGAGAAATGGAGACGCAGCCCAATGTGCCAAGTTCGGGATATCGGGATATTTGACGAAGCCCGTGAAGCAATCTGAGCTTTTCAATGCAATCATGATGG
>JAQYVR010000108.1 GCA_030145395.1 Desulfobacteria bacterium | reverse complement strand
TTTTCGTTGACCACCGCAATTATCCTTGCCTTCCTTCCGGTCATAACAACCCCCCGCTCTCTCTATTCGAAATTCGTTGTTTTATGGAGCCCCACGGGTAAACCCGTGGTCCCACTAAAGTACCCGTCTTCGCCGTCGGCTACGACGCGGTTATCCGCCTCAGCTTCGGGGCGACATCGCGCCGTAGCATATTGATTGTTTGCGCATTCAGCCACGGGCAAGCCCGTGGTCTTCTGCGAAGGCGGATAAAACTGGGTTCTTGCGTAGCTGTCTTACTTAGGGCTTGCGCAACCCCTAAGGAGACCAAAAAGGTACCCGACAATTTCCGCCCTGGATTGAACATCAGACATAGGGTCATCTTTCCTGAGTTTGGAGGAAAGGAACTTGACCCTATGTCGGTCATTAGTAATTGTTATCCGCCGTCCGATTTAGGATTTACCATACAGCGACACACTCTCACCCTCGAGAAGCCTTTCCGCTTCCTTGACCTTATCAAGCGCAGCGCCCACCAACTTTTTGAGGGAGACAAATTCCGTGATCATCTGGTCTCCAGCAGTGTGTTGATTCTCCATCAAGCCGCTCATGTCAGACAAGCTCCCGGTAAAGGCCCGCATCCGATCAACAAGGGCTTCATATAGGCTATCCGATACCGCATCGACCAGTTTAAAGAAATACTGGTACTTCAGGTTTTCTTTGTAGTCTAGAAAATGGGCTGCTATAGATTCTCGAAGTTGCTCCTTGATTTGCCGAACACTATCATCCAGAGAGCGCATTGCACTCTCTAACTCTCCTCCGGTTCTCTTTCTCAGCAGCTTTCTCATGGCCCTCAAGGTATTATAAATGCCCAGCCGCAGGATGGCCTCGGTTTTGATGCGACCCGAGTACCGCAAGGTCGTAACAAGCGGAGGAATGCTCAGACTAGCATCGCCCTTAACCATCCCCAGGTCGGAACTCTTTACAGGCCTGAATGGACGTTGTTCAATCTTAATCCCGAGTTTCTCAGCGGTTCGCTGATATTGATCAAGCGCATCCTGAATCATCAAACCGTAAGGGCCGGACACCTGATCAGCAACGCCTTTGATCTTCTCCTCTTCGAGATGAACAAAATCGAGCAGTTTTGGGTTGATCGACTCTGCAATATACCGATTGGTGGCCTCACGCAAGGCCTGAAAGATGCGATAGAGCGTTGACAGAAAGCCGGAGGTCTCAAGGTCCTTTTCATAATCTCTGGCTGATACGCTATAAGAGTCCACGAACTGAATTATCCCCTGAACCGTTTCACCGTACTTAAGATCAAAAAAACGTTCTACATCGTCTCCAAGGTCCCGTTTCAACTTACGGGTTGACCCGTCAAGGGTGTCCTTAATCACCCCGGTCACCTGATCAGACGCCTCCCGCCTCTTGGCCATCTCCCCAAAGGCCGCCTGAACCTCATCAGCATCCTTGCTCAGCAGGTCGTGATTAATTTGGATCCAGTCTCCCATACCGGAAGCCATCGCAGAGATACGTTCCAGGTTGGTTTCCAGAAGCAGATGAAGGCGGTCAGCTGATATCTTGCCCACGACAGACTTCACGAATCGGTCTGTTTCCTGATCCGAGGAGACTGTCATGTCTGCCTCTTCCCGCCACTGTTCGAGTCGAAGGAGGTCTTTTCGGGCCAGCGCCCCATCTTTCTCGAGATACCTGAAGAGATTGTAAAGCCCGGAAAAGGCAAACACCTCCGGGTCTGGTAACATCATGCCAAGCTCATCCCGCCCCCTCTTTACAAGCCCCATCAAGCCTTCCAGATCTTCGTGCTCACTAAAATCGCAGTTGAGAACAAAGAATATGTTCTTCAAAAGCCCCATCTTCTTGATGATGTTGAGGAACTTGATGTCTGCCTGACGTAACCCTGTGCGGCTGCTCAGTACGTAGATGATGAAGTGGGCTTGGACGAGATAGTCCTGTATCATAACGAGATGCAGGGGGTTGGGAGAATCGCTTCCCTGACAATCCGCGATTTCAACGTTTTCTCCAAACTCCTCAGGGGCGATAAGACTCAGGCGCACATCCTTCAAATAGACGGCCAAGGATTCATCCCCCACAAAATCCTTTTGCCGATTGAACTCTCCCTCCTTCAAAACCTGAGTATTCGGTTCAAAAGAGACAAGGTGCTCAACCCGATCATATCCTCTAAGGTATTCCATGAGAAGCAGGCTATTGGGATCGCGGGTATCATTGGAAATGAGTTGTTCTGTGTTCAGGCCAGAAAGACTCTCTTGTAGCTTATTACGATCTTTCTCGCGGTTTATGTCGAAACTGCCCCCATCAGCATCCCCGTTTGTTGCAGAAAACAGGATCAGTGCCTGGCTAATCTCTGCATTTATCTCATCCCAGGTCTTGAACTCCAGCTCGGCCCTCAGAGACTTCCCGGGTCGCACCTTGGTGACAATGGAGGTCACAACCCCTGCGCCCCTTTTGACATATTCACCCCTAAAGAGGGCATTGACCAAGGTGCTCTTTCCTGACTTGATGGAGCCCACCACTGCCACACGGATCATCTCCTCGGCCAGCTGTCGGTGAATGCTGTCAGTGATCGCCTTCCAAGCCTCAAGGGGATGATTAGACAGGCCATCAATGGAGCCTGCCTTCCGAATAATTAGACGAAGATCCTCATTGATATCGAGTATCTTATTCTTGAGGTGGTTATAGGTTTCCATGGATTCTCAGGTGGCAATGATCAGTCAAGACTGTGCCCATCCGCAAATAACGTAACAAGTGTTGGGCACTGGATAAGTTTCCAATTCATAAATGAGGAGTTTTTCTGATGAGCAAGGCCGCACAAGGGTTTTCGTTGAGGCGTACATATAGTACTCCGCAGACGGAAACCCGCGGAGAACGCCGCTCATCGGGAAAAGGGCCATTTATGGATGGAAACAGACTAAAAAAATGGGATGATGCATCCGCAGCCATCATCCCCTTAGATCCGTAAAATTGGGGCTAAAAAGCCCTCTTGAACAATGCGCTCGTATATAGCAACAATGGTCGCTCTCAATTACTACTAGTCCAACATAGCGGCTACGCTCACGGTCCGGTCTGCAAGCGTATGGACATACCCACCCATCTCATTATCGTACCACGCGTATACCACGACCTTTGTCACAGGAACATCGATAACGGTTCTGGCAAAGCAGGCCCCTACCTCATCCGTGTAACCCGGAAGGCGTTTCAGGTCGATCGATATGTTCGCTGTTCTGGTTTGGGTCTCAGTCCCCTCGATAATAGCTGCGGCCAACGGATGACCGATGATGTCTGCAGACACATTCTGTTCGTCTGAATACTGGAGATATCCCTTCTTCTCTTTTTCTGCAGCATCACTATATATCTGATTGATCAGGTCGCGATCAGTCGGGGCCTGCTCCGCATCATCCTGAATATCGATAGCCAGGATAATCAGTGACCCCGTAGACGTAGGAATCCTGACCGATTCCGCCACAAAGCCTATCTCCTTCATCTCAGGAATAACCAGCGCCAACGCCTTGGCTGCACCGGTCGTGGTTAGTATGATATTGTTCAGGACGCTCCGATTCCGACGCAAATCAGAGGCTCCGGCCTTGGGAGCCCGATCCAGCACAAGCTGGGAGCCGGTGATTGCATGAATCGTGGCCATAGAAGCTGTCAGAATCCTCTCAAGGCCGAAATGATCCAAAAGGGGTTTGATCATATAGGCCAAACAGTTGGTTGTACAAGAGGCGTTTGATATGAAGTTGTGAGTCTCTGGGTCATACTCACTGTCGTTAATACCCATAACAGTCGTAAGTGCGTCCTCGGGCCATGGAGCGTCCTTTAACTTGAACGGTGCTGACGCGATTACCTTTTTTGCCCCAGCAGCCAAATGGCCCCGGATGGACCCGCCCGGCGCATCCGGAGGTTGTGTAGGATCGAGAAACTTACCCGTCGATTCCACTACCACATCCACCCCGTGTTTCTTCCATGGAATTTCCTTCGGGTCACGTACGTCCCGCAAGATCGTTACCCTGACTCCATGGATCACCATGGAGCCGCTCTTTTCGTCCAGATTTTCAATCAAGCGCCCCGCTTTGTATCCGTAAAGGTAGTTTTGTATTGTACCGTACGTAGAATCCTTTTCAATGAAACGGGCCACATCGTCAAGACTTGTGCCTATTGGACGTCCCATATTCACCACGATCTCCGGGAACTCCTTGCGCCCCACATGCTGCCAGATAGACAGTTTTCCAATACGCCCTAGGCCGTTGATCCCAAGCCTTCCACTTTTCATGATGCTTCCTCCCTGCTTAAAGTTGTGAAGCCTTCTCGCCCTGAAGGGCAGGGTCGAGGGGAGCATGCCGCTCAGTCCTCTCCCGCTCTCAATACCGCAGGTTCGCTTCGCGGGCCTGCACACCCTATCGCTGAAATAATACTTTGAGATTCCAATGCGTTAAAGGCAGTATCCGAACATTGAGATATGGGGTTTTTTTGGGTTTTTGTCAAGCAAAAAACAGATAGGCTTCTTTACACCTTGATTTTTCATACTATTCCAAATAATTTGACCATGGACCATCTTGAAGGGCTCTCAAGAAACGAAGCCACATGCAATTATTTCCTTATATCACACTGCCCGGCCTATCTTTCCTGGTGTGTGCCGTCTTAACCCCTATCGTCAGACAGGGAGCTGTCCGATCCGGTTGGGTGGCCGTACCTAGAAAGGATCGGTGGCACAAGAAGCCTACTGCCTTGCTGGGAGGCATTGCGATCTATTGCGCTGTAGGCATTCCCCTCTTATGGTCAGCCGATTTAGGCTCCATAGTCGAATACGTTCAGGCGCATGCTCCCGGGGCTGTTCCTCCTTCCTATATCGCTGTGGTATGGCTTGGAATGACCGTCCTGTTCATCCTCGGTCTTCTCGATGATCTTTTTGGTCTTCGACCACAAAACAGATTGATAGTCCAGATCATGGTAGCTTCAATGGTTGCATTCCTGGGCTATCGGCTTCAATGGGTTGTATCCCTGACCGGGGATACAATTATTACCATCATTTGGATTGTCGGAATTACCAACGCTGTAAACCTTTTGGACAATATGGACGGCCTCTGCGCCGGGATCTGCCTGATAGCTGCTGTTTTTTTCTCTTTATTGCACTTCGGTGACGGCTCTTCCCAGGTCGTCATTGTCTCCCTGCTTCTGATAGGCGCATCAGCCGCATTCCTGATATACAACTTCCGTCCGGCCTCCATTTTCATGGGAGATTGCGGAAGCCTTCTCATAGGCTTCGCCCTTTCCATGCTTTGCCTGCACCCGGTCACAAGACCCTTGCATTTCACGGTATCCCTTTATGCTTTTCCCGTGCTCGTACTCATGGTTCCAATCTTCGACACAACCATGGTGACCTTCATTCGTCTCTTAAGCGGCCGAAAGCCTTCCACAGGGGGACGAGACCATACCTCTCACCGCCTGGTGCTTATGGGCTTCAGCGAAACAGGTGCGGTCCTCTTCTTGTATGGAACAGCCATATTGTCCGGACTGGCAGCAGTCTTTGTTCAACAACACGATTCTCTGGCAGCGCCCACAGTCATTATACCCCTTGCCTTGTCTGTTATCCTGATGGGGATTTACCTGGCTCAGATCAGGGTCTATCCTGAAAAGGAGTTCTCTGTCCTGAGGGAAGGCCGCTACACGCCGATCATCCTTGAGATAACCTTTAAGCGACAGATATTTCATGTGGGCCTCGATCTCGTCCTTGTGGTATTTGCCTATTATCTGTCCTATCGTGTTCGTTTTGGCTTTGGCTATGAATTCGACATTTTCTTTCAGGTCTTCCTAAAATCGCTCCCTGCCATTATCATTTGCAAGTTTGTGGCTTTCTTTTCACTAGGCGTCTATCGGGGGATGTGGCGCTACATGGGATTGAGCGATGTATTCGTCTATCTTAAGGCCAGCCTGCTGGGAACCCTTCTTGCTCTTGCATTCGTGACCTATTCTTATAGATTTGCCTCCTTTTCCAAAGGGGTTTTTGTAATCGACTGGTTCTTGGCCACTGCATTCCTGGTTGGATCCCGGGCCTCATTTCGCTCTTTCAGGGAGTTCATGAAGCATAGAACTTTAGAGGGGGAAGATGTCCTCATCTATGGCGCAGGGCACGGAGGGCATGTACTGCTAAAAGAGATCCTGGAAAACAAGCGTTTTGCTGTCAAGCCTGTAGGATTCATTGATGACGACGTCACCAAGCTGGGAAAACGGCTTGATGGCTATCCGGTGATGGGAACGGGCGCCAATCTTGAAGAGATCTTGGAAAAGGTATCCGTTGCCGGGATGATCATCTCTTGTCGTGACATGTCGGAGCAAAGTCAAGAAAGGCTCACAGACCTTTGCCGTTCCAAAGGCATTTACTTGAAGCGCTTTGTTATCAATCTCCAAGATGTTAATATAGAAGAGAGCCCGTCATGAAGGTGGGGAATCTGCGCTTAGTGAGCTATAATGCCTGGAGTGCCTAAAGGCCATTTCAAAACCTCGTTTGAGCCCATTTTACGGCCTTTTGTCCAAAAGCGCTTTGCGAGGCGGAGCGTTAAAATCTTGAACTGTCTGAGGGCTTTGGCCCGAGTTTTCAAGATTTAGCGCAGCAAGCTTAGCGCTTTACAAAAGCCGCAAACCGGCGATGAAGGATGTTTTGAAATGGGTTGTAGAGTGAGCCAAAGTTAATGACCAAACCGCGAAACTCAAAACAGTATAACTTAGTGTTGGGAATCGAAACCTCTTGCGATGAGACAGCCGCTGCCGTGGTCTCTGAAGGACGAGCCATCTTGTCCAATGTGGTCTGGTCGCAGGTGGACATACATCACCCTTATGGTGGCGTTGTGCCGGAGCTGGCATCTCGAAAGCATTTGGAAAAAATTGTTCCTGTGGTCGAAACGGCCCTGGCGGACGCCGGCGCAGATTCCAACAGCATTGACGGTGTTGCCGTCACCTGTGGACCCGGCCTGGTCGGAGCGCTCCTTGTGGGTGTCTCCTTTGCCAAGGCTTTTGCCTATGCCAGGGACCTCCCTCTGATAGGGGTCGACCACCTTCACGGGCACATCGCTGCAATCTATCTCCAACCAGAACCCCCACCCTTCCCTTTTGTGGCACTCCTTACATCTGGAGGGCACACAAACCTTTGTTATGTGGAAGGGCCTATGAACTTTGAACATATGGGTCAAACCAGAGACGACGCTGCTGGTGAGGCCTTTGATAAGGTTGCAAAAGTCCTTGGCCTGGGATACCCAGGGGGCCAGGTTATTGACAAGCTTGCCCAACAAGGAGATCCAGAACGAATACGCTTCCCACGGGCATTCCTTGACAGGACCGGGTTTGATTTCAGCTTTAGCGGTATCAAGACTGCCGTGGCACGTTACGTAATGGATGAAAAGGAGATAGCGGGTAAGATTGCGGATATTGCAGCCGGGTTTCAGGAGGCGGTGGTTGACGTCCTGGTTCAAAAGGCGATCTCGGCTGCAAAGGCCAAGGCTTGTCAGCACCTGGCACTCGTGGGCGGCGTGGCCTCCAACAGCAGACTTCGGGAACTGATGACCGAAGCGGCAAAGAGGGCCGGTATCAATGTCCACATCCCCAGTCCTGAACTATGCACCGACAACGCTGCCATGATTGCTACCATGGGGTATCATCAGTTCAATGGAGGGAAGAATGCATCCCCACCTGCATCGCCTGAGCCAGAGCCATGGCGGGCAGGCCTGGACTTGGATGTCTACTCCAAGACGAGTTATTCCGGACGGCTGGGAGTCGTTCGATAGTCTATGGGTACCAAACCTATTTGCCTTGTGGAGTAGAAATGTGGCCGTTTCCCGCAATCCACAAGAGCAGGCAGTAAGCAGTGGGCACAATGATGACTTACGACTTTCCTCTGCTAACTCCTTACTGCAGACTGCTTACTTGCATGTACAGAGTCAAGAATAGATGAGTTCAAGGGAAGGAGTAATTGATTCTATGAAAGCCTTAGTACTCTCGGGTGGAAAGGGAACCAGGCTCAGGCCTCTGACCCATACCATGCCAAAACAGCTTGTTCCGGTGGCCAACGAACCGATCCTAAGTTATGTGTTTCGCCACATTCAAGATGCAGGCATCAAGGATGTAGGTGTGGTGGTTTCGCCGGAGACGCAGAACGATGTGCGCAAGTTTCTCGGCAAAGGGAGTCGCTGGCGAGTGCGAACGACTTATATCCCGCAACAAGAGCCTCTGGGATTGGCGCATGCAGTCAAAACAGCCCGCCCTTTTCTGGGCAACTCTCCCTTTGTGATGTATCTGGGAGACAATCTTCTTGCCCAGGGGATTAAAGAGTTTGTGGAGACATTCCGTTCAGAAGACCTGGACGCGCTCATATTCCTTAAAGAAGTGGAAAACCCTCAAGCCTTTGGAGTAGCCGTGTTGAACAAAAAGGGAGAGGTCATAAAACTTGTGGAAAAACCCAAGAAGCCCCCGTCCAACCTAGCCCTGGTGGGGATTTACTTCTTCTCACCGAGCATCCACAAAGCCATTGACCGGATCAAACCTTCTGCTCGAGGAGAACTTGAGATTACGGATGCCATTCAGGAGTTGATACGCTCGGGTGGGACAGTGAGAGGAGAGGTTCTTGACGATTGGTGGCTGGACACAGGAAAGAAGGATGACTTCCTGGCAGCTAATACGATTGTACTGGATGGCTACATCAAACACGACGTAAAGGGAAAAGTGGACCGTAAAAGCAGCGTCACGGGACGAGTCCAGATAGAAAAGACAGCCAAGATTGTCAACAGCAGGTTGCGGGGCCCTATCGTTATTGGAAAAAGGTGCGAAATCGTAGATTCCTTTATCGGGCCCCATACGTCGATAGGCCATGGTACACGTGTCATCAATTCAGCCATAGAGCATTCGGTCATTCTCGACAGGTGTCACATTGAGAACATTGCCCGACTCGAGGACAGCCTTATTGGCCGGGAAGCCAGGGTGGTCCGTCCAAAAAATCACAGCCGCGCCCTGCGCCTGCTTATCGGAGACAACAACGTGGTTGAAGTATAGAGAATAGTGGCAGAGCAACCTTCCTCGGTTCCTCGCAGACCCGAATCATCACGTTTTGCTTGGATCGAAAAGGTGTGAAAGGAGAGTCAACAGTTGCAAAAAACAATACTGGTAACAGGTGGCTGCGGATTTATAGGCTCCAATTTCATACACCACATGCGCACGACCTATCCTGAGCTTCAGCTTATCAACCTGGACAAGCTTTCCTATTCTGGCAACCCTGACAATCTAAGGGACTTGGAAGATGATCCGTACTATCGCTTTGTTCAGGGTGATATCACAGATGAGCACCTGGTCCAGTTTCTGCTTGAGGAAAACCATATTCAGGCTGTCGTGCATTTTGCGGCAGAATCCCACGTAGATCGATCCATATTAGAGGCAAGCGCCTTTGTGCAAACCAACATAGTTGGCACTCAGGTTCTCCTTGAAAACATCAGGCAATACTGGATAGACACCCTCTCAAAAGAGCCTTCTTTCCGGTTTGTTCACATATCCACGGACGAAATCTACGGAACCCTTGGAGCAGAGGGAGTCTTTTCCGAAGAGAGTCCTTTTCGTCCTAACTCCCCCTATGCGGCCACCAAGGCGGGTTCGGATCTTCTTGTGCGGGCTTATTTTGAGACTTATGGGCTGCCAACTCTGATCGTCAGGCCCTCCAATAACTACGGTCCATACCAGTTTCCGGAAAAATTCATCCCCCTGATGATTACAAATCTTATCGAAGATGAACCCGTGCCTGTTTATGGAAAAGGTCTAAACGTCCGGGACTGGATCTTTGTTGCAGACGCGTGCCGCGCAGTTGACCTCATCATGGACCAGGGAAAGCCGGGCGAAGCATACAATGTCGGAGGAGAGACGGAAAAACAAAACATTGATGTGGCGCGAGAAGTGGTGGCTTTATGCGGCAAAAATGAATCTTATCTCACGTTTGTCACGGACCGTCCTGGCCACGACCTCCGCTACGCTTTGAACAACAAGAAAATCAATGACGAATTGGGCTGGAAACCGACAGTTGCCTTCGAGCAGGGGATCGAACAAACCGTGGCCTGGTACAAGGCAAACCAATGGTGGTGGAGACCTCTTAAAGAAAGGCTGACCGAGGAAAGCAAGGGGTTTTGGACTGAATGATGAAGATCATAGTTGCAGGTTCCAAGGGAATGTTGGCTCAAGATCTAATCCCCCTGCTAAAAAAAGAGCATGAAATCCTCTCCTTTGACCAGGATGAGATAGACGTCACCGACCAAGAGCGTGTCCTCGACCTTATCGGCAGTACCAAGCCGGACCTTGTCATTAATTGCGCTGCCTACAATCAGGTTGACCGGGCTGAAACCGATTGGAACGCAGCGTTTGACGTGAATGCAGACGGTGTGCAGCACCTGGCACTTGCCTGCGAAGAATTTGGAAGTGTCCTTTGTCATTTCAGCACCGATTATGTCTTTGACGGCAAAAGCACCCATCCCTACCAGCCTCACGACCAGCCCAATCCGATCAGCCTCTATGGAGAATCAAAGTGGGCGGGCGAGGTCGTTGTTCAATCCATCCTGAAGCGCTACTACCTGATCCGCACCAGTTCTCTGTACGGCAAGCACGGCCCCAATTTCGTGTATACGGTTTTGCGGCTGGCCCAGGAGAAGGACGTTATTAGGGTCGTGGGGGATCAGGTCATGTCTCCCACGTGGACAATGAACCTTGCACAAGGCGTGATGCAATTGATTCATTCAGACAACTTTGGGGTTTATCATCTTACAGACAGAACAGGGGGCGGCATCAGCTGGTTTGAATTTGCCAAGGAGATTGTCAAACTAAAGGGTCTCAATACCAGGATCGAACCAACCACGAGCGAAGAATTCAAGCGGCCTGCCAAGCGACCAGCCTACTCGGTGCTTGACACAACCCTTTTCACAGAAACCAGCGGCTATGAACCCATGCCGTGGCAGGAGTCATTGAAACAATTCATGGACACGATTTGATTGAACTCACGGTTTAGCCCTAAAGGGTATAAAACTCCAGAGCAGGTCTTGGCCCCGATGTTTAATGGGTAACCTCGCCTCAAGCGGACGGGGTATTAAAAATAAGAAGAAAAATAATCGGTTCGCATAATCGCCATGTTTTATTATGTTCTTAGTAACTACCCTGAGAGGGGAGGAACGGCATAATACAATGAAACGCGAAAAAGCAGATTACACTCGCTGGAAACGCAACTCCTTGCCTACAAAGGGGTCTGCTCTTGACTCTTGCTCTGAATTAATAAGAGTCAAGAGCAGACTTGACCATAGGTGTATTAAAGAGGAATAGGGAAGCATGCAGTCTAACACGGTGAAAACGCCGCGTGTAGGCGTAGGGGTTATCATTGAAAGAAATGGACAGGTGCTTCTGATCAAACGAACGAACGTTCACGGAGCGGGAACCTGGTCTACACCTGGTGGTCATCTGGAGTATGGGGAATCGCCGGAAGAATGCGCGATCCGTGAGGTGAACGAAGAAACAGGCTTGAACATCGGGGATGTTAGATTCAAGGGGATCACTAATGATCTCTTTGAAGTGAGTGAAAAACACTATATCACCATTTGGATGGAGGGGCGCTATCTTGCTGGAGAACCAATCGTCAGCGTTAGCCGCGAAGCAAGCGATGTAGGTTGGTTTTCGTGGGATACATTGCCGAAACCACTTTTTCTGCCTCTTCAGAATTTCATGGAAGGCAGATTGTGTGCAAAGCCTTAATGCCAACAAAGATCATAATTAAACAACTCTAAAGGAGAACTATGATGTTAACACTCGAAGAACTAAAAAAAGACAGAGAGCTTGTAGATTCCGTTGACTGGGAAATGACACCGGAAGAGGCTGTTCGACTGTATTTGGAATGGGGAAACAACTGGGCCCGTGGGGATGGATATGTAATCCGCTCCAAAGACGATTACACAGTCTATTTTGTAGCCAACTG
>JAQYVR010000044.1 GCA_030145395.1 Desulfobacteria bacterium | reverse complement strand
CCCAATACAAAGAAGCCCATTGACATGCCCCACACGGTCTTCGCATCCATTAATTCGTCCTGGATCACTCGGCTGCCGCCACTGAACGGCGTGGGGTGGAGGTTGATCCTGTCGCTGCCCGGATCATCGTAGTAGTCGTTTATTAGGTTTGCTCCAAGATGCAGGCATCCCACCCCAAACAGCACCAGAACAAGCCGCATGATGTCGAGATACCCATGCTGGAAACCCAGGGCAGCGGCCAGAATAACGGGGATAAGAGAGCCCGTTAAGAAGGGGAGACGCATTGCTTTTATATAGATGCTCATGGATCGTCACCTCTTAGTTATTCTGAGAAGTCCATCTCTGATTACCACAGCAGCCCTGCCATTTCAAGGGTTCGCCACGGGCATCCGCCCTTTCCCCTTGACACCGGCCCGCACTTTCGCATAAAAAGTCTATGGTGCCTTTAGGGGCTTAATAGGGAATCCCGTTAAATTCGGGAGCGGGCCCGCCGCTGTAACCCCGCCTTTTTCAGTTCAGAAAAGGGGACCCTTTTAGCATTTTCATACCACTGTTCCAAGGCTTCGGAATGGGAAGGTCGCTAAAAGGGCGGGGGAGCCAGAAGACCTGCCAAAATGAAATAGTGTTCCACAAGACTCGTGTGTCGGATTGTGGACATAAAAACTGTTTGAGGATAAAAAAGGGACATCCCCAGGCTGAGAAGTCAGTTTGGGGTTTTTTTGTTGGTTTCGCATAAAGGGAAGGGAGTGTAAAACTCCCGCCGCCCCGCGACTGTGATCGGGACGAAAGCCGCAAAGATGCCACTGTTCGCCACTGGCGGATGGGAAGGCGCGGCAAGTAGGATGAACGTGAGCCAGGAGACCTCTGCGAAACCACGGACTTAACTTATTCTTCGAGGGAAGAACGGAGGCAAAAGATGAAACCAGATTGGCACAAAATGTTTTGCACGGGTATGGTTGGCCTTACTTTTATAGCGGGTGGCGTGGCTATGGCAGAAACTCAAAAAGACATCACACTGGCACCGGTTGTCGTTACAGCGACAAGGATTGAACAGAGGATAGAAAGAGTGCCGGCAAATGTTACCGTAATAGACAAGGAAGACATTAGGAACTCAAACGCAAAAACTATCGTGGATCTTCTCCGGCCCCAGGAAGGGGTCGTGGTTCGAGATCTCCTGGGCAATGGAAAGAGTTCTCAGGTGGACCTGCGAGGATTTGGAGAGGCCGGTCCTTACAACACGCTGGTTTTGGTGGACGGACGCCGCGTGAATGAAATTGATCTCAGCGGCGTCGATTGGACACAGATTCCCCTGGGTCAGATCGAACGGGTAGAGATCGTCCGAGGAACCGGCGGTGTGTTATACGGCAACAATGCTGCGGGCGGCGTCATCAACATCATCACAAAGATACCATCGAAGGCGTTGAAAGGTGCAGCAGGAATCAGCGCAGGAAGCTACGAGCGGCACAAAGAGGAGGCCTATATCAGCGGAGGACATGAAAACATCGCCGCTTCTCTTTTCGCCAGTTATGAGGACACGGACGGTTACAGGGATAACAACGATTTCAGAGCTGAAGACATAGGGGGAAAAGTTGTCTTTGACCCGTCGGAGTTTCTTAGCCTTGTCTTGAGCGGGTCTTATCATGCCGATGACTATGGCCTGCTAACGCCACTCACCGAGGTTGAGTTAGCCGCTGATCGAACAGCCGGCAAACCCCCTTTTGACAAAGCTGAAACCACGGATCAGTATTTGAATCTGGGGATCGACGCAGACCTCAGAGGATATGGCAGTATCGTAACCGACGTTTCGTATAGAGATCGAGAAACAGAGGCTGAGTTTGTTGATGAGTTCTTCGGTAGTTTGTATACGACCCAGTTGAAGAGAGATGCAAAGACATGGGCTCTCACGCCCAGGTATGTCCAGAGTGGAGAGATCTTTGGCCGCGCAAACACTGTCATCGCAGGCGTCGATGTCTATTGGTCCGAGTTAGACCTGGAGACGTTCTCTGGCGTGGACGCTGCACCAACGCTCTCTAATGTTGCCGACGCTGAAAGTGACACGCAAGGGTTCTATGTCAACAATGAATTCTCCCTTCTGGAGAATCTTATCCTGTCGTTTGGGGCTCGACATCAGCAGGTCAGATACGATCTCAGCCAGGAGGATGTGACAGGCTTTATGGCGCCACTGGACGACACAATAACGGAACGGGAGAATGCTTACAGTGCAGGATTCACTTTCCTGTATCAAGGCAAATCCTCTGCATTTGTTCGGGCCAACCGAAGCTTACGTTTTCCTTTGACGGATGAAATGGTTGAGACAGTTGAAGTTGCCCCTTTTACTTACCAACTTCAGTTGAATTCGGATCTTAAGCCCCAGATAGGGGAGCACTATGAAGTGGGCATAAGGCATTACTTTGCACCGGAAATTGTTGGAAGGCTCACGCTGTTTCGCGCAAATATAGAAGATGAAATCTTTTTGGACAAAATAACCTTTCCTCCTTTTGGCTCCAATGTGAACCATCCTGAGACCCTGCACCAGGGAATCGAAATCGGGAGCAGGGTCGAACTCTTCAAGCAGTTGACGATCTTTGGAAACTATACATACACGGAAGCGACGTTCGAGAAGGAGCCGTTCAAAAACAACGACATACCGGCGGTACCGAAGAATAGGGCTAATCTGGGGTTCCGAATCCATGATATAGTTCCGGGCCTGGTCTTTTCAGCCGACTATAACTATGTGGGATCGAGTTATGCTATCAGTGACCAGGCGAACCTATTTGATAAACTGGAAGACTACTATACCATCAATATGAAGCTATCCTATGAATGGAAGCGACTTGAAGCGTTTGTCGGGGTGAACAATGTGACAGATCAGGAATACTCCGAATATGCGGTCATCGGTGCATCGGGTCTCAACTTTCATCCGGCCCCGGAAATAAACTGGGCTGGCGGGCTCAGGGTTGTGTTTTAGCTGACTGGCACGCCCGACTTTTGTTCCTGCATTAGATAGTGGCATCGTGGTGACCCCACAGGGATTGGCCAATGGTTGCGACAAAAAGAAAACTGGTCCTTATTACGCTTGCTCTCTCCCTCCTTTTCTTTGCCGTTCTAGTCGTGTCAATCGTTTTAGGGGCTGCCCGTGTTCCCTGGTCTGATTTCTATGCAATTCTTACGGGTGGAACCACGGACCGTGCCGCCTATTCGATCGTTGTGCAGATAAGGCTTCCGAGAATCCTCATGGCAGCATCTGTTGGCGGCGCCCTTTCGATTTGCGGTGTTGTGATGCAATCTATTCTGAAAAACCCTCTGGCAGAACCTTTTGTTCTCGGTCTTTCAGGGGGGGCTGCAGTAGGCTCCATCCTCTTCATCCTGCTGGGACTATCCATCGCTGGCGGGGGTTTCCTTTTCTCCTTTGCTGGCGCCATATTAACGCTTTTCGTGGTTTTGGTCCTAAGCAAGAGAAAGGGAGGATTCTCCACGACACGCATTATCCTGACAGGTGTGATAGTGAACGCATTCTTCACAGCATTCATTATGTTTGTTATCACCACAACCTCAGATGAACTCTTGCACGCCATCCTTTTCTGGCTGTATGGGGATCTGAGTCACTCGACATACATGAACGTCTGGATCCTTTCCGTGGTTCTTTCCCTTTCCTTTGGTGTGATTTACCCTTATTCAAGATATCTTAATATCCTTGGTGTGAATGAGGAACTGGGTTACCAATTGGGAATAGAGGTGGAGAGGGTAAAATATATGCTATTGATTCTTGTTTCCATACTGACCGCATTCGCAGTCTCTTTGAGCGGGATCATAGGCTTTGTCGGACTCATTGTTCCTCATCTCATGAGGATGGCTTTCGGAAGCGACCACAGATTACTTCTTCCTGCTTCCCTAATCTTCGGCGGTGTCTTCATGATGATTGCTGACACAGCTGCTCGGACGATCATTTCTCCTGGCGAGCTCCCTGTTGGGGTCATTACGGCCTTTTTGGGTGCCCCGTTTTTTCTGATGCTCATGTTCAAGGACAAGGAGAGATGGACTCAATAATCAGAGCGAGGGACTTGAGTTTTGCCTACACGGATGAATTAGTGTTGCAGAACATAACACTCGAAGTTCTTCCCGGTGAATTTCTCTCAGTGATCGGGCCGAACGGATCAGGAAAGACCACGCTGCTCAAACTTCTTTATGGATATTTGTCCCCTTCAAAAGGCAATGTCTCTCTGGGGGATACGCCGATAAAGAAGATCACAAGAAGGGATCTTGCAAGGAGGATTGCGGTTGTCTCACAGATGCCCCGTTTTCATTTTGAACTGACTGCGTTTGAATTTGTCTTGATGGGGCGGTCTCCCCATATGGGTCTCCTTGCGTTTGAAGGGAAGGAAGATTTTGAGGCTGCCAGTGAAGCAATGACATTGACCGATGTCGCAGACTTCAAGGAGAGAAACATTTTCAGTCTCAGCGGTGGGGAGTTGCAGAGAGTGCTGATTGCCAGAGCCCTTGCACAGGCCCCCCAGGTGATGCTCCTCGATGAACCTACAAGCTACCTTGACATCAAGCATCAGGTAAACATATGTCAGTTATTGAAGAAGATGAACAAGGACAAGGCAATCACCATTGTATCGGTCTTCCACGATATAAACCTTGCATCCTATTTTAGCGACCGGGTCATGGTGATGAAGGAGGGTCGGATTCACGGGGTTGGGCCGCCAGAAGAAGTTATTACCAAAGAGACGCTCGACTTTGTGTACGACTGTCCCGTCTTTGTGGATGAAAACCCTCAGACAGGAAGGCCCAGGGTTACGTTGATGGGAGAGTAAGTCAACATGTTTCCATGCTTTGAAACAGCTACCGGCCGGCCGGTTTTCAATTTGTCTCTTTTCTTTGCACTGATTCTCGCGGTGTCCCTTATTCATGTTTCTCCGCTTGAGGCACAGCGTGTCTTTGTGGATGAACTCAACAGAAAAGTGGTTGTCCCGGATGTTCCAAGGCGAATCGTATCACTAGGTCCCAACATTACCGAGATCCTTTATGCGTTGAACCTTGGTGATCGCATTGTGGGGGTCACCAGGTTCAGTGATTATCCGAGCGAGGCAAAACAGAAGCCCAGGGTGGGGACTTATGTTAATTTCAATATCGAAAAGATCGTTAGCCTAAAACCCGATTTGATCATCGCAACGTACGGGGGTAATCCAAAAACAGCTATCTTTCGATTAGAGGAATTAGGCCATGCTGTCTATGTGACGAAGGCTAAAACTGTCGAAGACGTACTCAACACGATAGAGAGTATCGGCATGATCACCGATACAAGAGAGATGGCAGGTACGATCCTGAACGGGTTGAAGAAAAGGATCAAAGGAGTGACCGACAGAGTCCGGCATGCGCCGCGGCCACTCGTCTTCCTCCAGATCAATGCCAAGCCGTTGATGACGGTTGGCCCTGGTTCTTTTCATAGTCAGCTCATTGAGATAGCCGGAGGTAGGAATCTTGCCGAGGGGGGCACTATCAGGTACCCCCAGTATAGCATTGAGGATGTGCTGCAAAGAGGGCCTGACTACATCCTCATTTCTACCATGGACCGGGCAGGCCTTTTTGAAGAGCAAAAGGCGGACTGGATGCGCTGGCAGAACATCCCTGCCGTCAGAAACAACAGGGTATGCTTTATTGACTCCGATCTGATCGACCGGGCCTCTCCACGCGTCGTGGACGGGCTGGAGGAGATGGCGAGATTAATACACCCGGAACTTTTCTAGAACCCATCTCAAAGATGCGTCTAAGGCCCCATGGCGGCGTTGCGGGTCGGCTCAAAATGCTCACATACTACCATGTATGCTGCGCTTTTTCGCCGCCCCGCGCCTTGCCCTGAACCCTGACTCACATTTTTGCGATGGGTTCTAGTGAGATAGCCGGGGAATGACTTCAGGAAGCCTGGAACACCCGAGCGCTGCTCTGTCAAAGGCTTGTTGCTCGCAAAAGAATTTTAACTGTTGTTTTCTGTTATGAAATTTATTTTTGGGACATCTAAAAGAATGCTGCAAAATATAATTTTCATGGGGGTTTGACTGATTATGTTTGACTTATTCCAAAAAGGGGGAGTCGTCATGTATCCCCTCCTGGCCTGCTCCCTGGTCTCACTGACTTTCATAATTGAAAGAAGCCTTTTCTGGATTCGGGAGAAAAGGCGGGCGGACAATACGGTTGTTGATGAAGTACTGGAACTCGCTCGTCTACAAGAATACCAGAAGATCAAGGCAAGGGCGGAAGGGGCGGTTGACTATGTCGTCAGGGTGCTTGTGTGCGGCCTCGTTCACAGAGAATTCTCTCTTTCCAAGGCCATGGAGATGGCTGCGATGGATGAGATCAAAAGGATGAAAAGATACCTTCCGGTGCTTGACACTTTGATTACAGCGGCCCCTCTTCTGGGCATACTCGGCACGGTTATCGGGATCATACATTCTTTTGATATGTTGGGACAAGCAGGTATCCAGGACCCGCAGGCCGTGACCTCGGGCATAGCCCAAGCCCTGATCACCACGGCTGCAGGCCTGATGATAGCGATCTTTACTCTTTTTCCTTACAACTATTTCATGTCAAAGGTTGAAAAGGCGGCCGTTCGTATTGAAAAGTATGCCACGTCTCTTGAAATTGTTTGCGATGGAGAGCAGGCAAAGTGAAAGTCAGGCTGGAACGAAAAAGTGCCCGCATTGAACTGATTCCGCTGGTCGATATCATATTTTTGCTCCTGGTGTTCTTCATATATTCAATGCTTTCCATGGCGGTTTACAGGGGAATCCCGGTCATGCTGCCACAGGCTGAAACAGTTGAAAGCACAAAAGAGGAAGCCGTGTTTATCACGGTTGATAAGAAAGGGAATGTTTTTGTGAACAAGGCGCTTACAGATAGGGAAGAGCTGCTAGGTCGCCTGAGACGGGAACAAGCGGCATTTCCCGAAAAGACAGCGATTATTTCAGCAGACGGTGATGCGCCATACAGGGCCTTTGTTGACGTCCTTGATAAGGTCAGGCTTGCAGGGTTTAAAAAGGTCTCAATAGAAGCGCAACCAGAACAGACCCTGTAGTTGCATAAACAACATGGCAAAAGGTTCTAAAAAGCAACAATAGCCTTTCTCCGCAAGATATTTGAACGATTTTGTGGAATTCACTGCTGGTGATATCCAGAAAACTAGAAAAACAGCCATGTTGTTTACCCTTTGGGAAAGCCTATGATACTGCATCTCCTGCGTTGCCAAGGGTTCGGCGTAGCTTACTACAGCCTTACCCTTGGACGCCTTGGATCTACAGCACCCTAGGCTTTTGCAACGTTAGGGCAGACTCCACGGAAATGAACAGAAACATTCTAATATCAGGCTCTCTTGCACTCGCCATCCACGCACTCCTCTTCACCCTTCCTCTGTCACAGACAATGAGGGGTGCGTATTCACCCATGAATCCAATTTCCATATCTATCATACATAACCAGGAGACTGTCGCAGCCGTACCCCAAATAGAGATTTCTGCTGAAGCCGATGTGCAGCCTCGTTTTGAGACAAGGAACCAGCAGGCAGTCATTTCAAAAAAGGAAATTACTCCCAAGAAGGCCCTCGCAGATAGCACGACTGTGCAGCAGAGTCGTGCTGAAGAGGTCGCTGAGCCTGTGTCAAGCCGAGAGAATCAGGAGGATACTGCTGAAGAGGCTCATCTGGAAAACATGATAGAAGGCCAAGACAAAGAGGTTGACGACAGCCCGCCTGTCAGGACTTCTTCAATCTCTTCGACCGGGGAAAGACAGACGGGCGCATCTGAGGGGGGGCGGTCAGGAGATGACGTTATCGTAGATGCACGGCCGAAATACAAAGAGAACCCGCTGCCTCACTATCCAAGTCTCGCAAGGAGAAGAGGATATGAGGGGAGGACCGTTCTTCGGGTCGAGATTCTTGAAAGCGGCAAGGTAGGGCAACTTGAGATTGCCGCTTCATCAGGCTTTGAGGTGTTGGACAAGGCCGCCTTGGGATCGGTCAAGGGCTGGAGCTTTGTCCCCGGCACGAGGAATGGAAAAAGTAACATACAGTGGGTTATGGTGCCGGTCCGGTTTTTCTTGAGATAGCTGTAGTTATGGTATTATAAGGGTCTGGTAGGTTAATATCTGGCTGAAGATTTGATCTGCCCCGTTTGAAGTGAAAACTCCCCTTCCGGGGGTACCACAAACCCTGCTCAAAGACCTCATGGGTTTGTCAAACACACGGGGACGTCCATAGATCTATCCCTGCAATCGTAAATCCTTCACCAGACGTGAGCTTGGACACGGACAGCTCATATCTTCACTATCCCAGATTTTAAGATCATGTAAAGGAATCTTGACTCTTGCTCCTTAATATGGTAAAGACTCCCCGCTCAGACGCCCCTGTTTTCCTGGAAGTGGCATCTATTTTTCGTATTCACTTATAAAGAGGATACAACGTGATAAAAACCGGTTCTGGTGCATCCATGAAATTTTTGTGTTCGGTGCTCTTGCTCTACTGGTTAGTATCCTTGCCGCCGGCCGCAAGTGCACAGTGGCGTGCTGCAGCGTCCACCACGCCCGAGACGGTGTTAATACAAAACGTAACATTGGTGAAACAGGAGGGGCAGGCCGAAGATGTGGTCGTCAATCTCCTGATTCGGGACAACAAGCTCGACGTGTTCACCAAGGACGAGATCCCGGCGGATACTGCGGAGCTGGCTCTGGACGCCCAGCAGGGCATCCTGCTGGGCCAACTTAAGCCCGGTCAGCCACCGAGTTTTATGATCCTGGACGGTGACCCGCGGGATGACTTTCAGATATTGCTGGATACGGCCACCCACGCGCGCTTCGCGATGAAGGAAGGCGTGATCGTTCGCAATCGTCTGCCACGGGCCTTCGATCTCGATGATACGCCGAAGCGTTCCGGCTGGCTCGCCTACACCCCGCCGCCCCTGGCCTTGCCCACGGACTACCAGGACACGACCAAGTGGAACCGCTGGGAGACCCGCTACATCTCAGGGATATTCGTGGGTGCCCTGATGCTGGATCATCAGAGGTGGCAGTCCCAGGACAGCACCAGTGAGGGTCAAGTGGGGGACCTGGACGATTTCGACGGCGGCGAGATCCGGGGTCTGCGTCTTGGCGTAGTGGGCACGCTGAACTTTCCGCAACCCTGCGTCTATACCGTGTTTGCAGCTTCCAATGCTTTCGACAAGGGTTTCGATACGGAGGAGGACGATGACTGGACTTTCTTCGACTGGCGTCTAGACATTCCGATTTTCGCCGGGACCACACTCAGCGTTGGGAAACAGAAGGAGCCCATTTCCATGGAGCGCACCATGAGCCTGATCTATCTCCCCATGCAGGAACGCAGCGCGGTCGCAGATGCGATGGTGCGGTCGCGCAACATCGGTATCCTGCTCAGCGGCACGGGTTTCGACCAGAGCATGACCTGGGCCGGTGGCGTGTTCAATGACTGGCTGGACAATGGGGGTTCCCGGGATGACAGCGCCAACCAGTACATCGGCCGGATCACATGGCTGCCGTGGACCTCGCACGACGAGAGCAACCTGCTGCACCTGGGCTTTGGATTGCGGTACACGGATGCGAAAGAGGGACTGCGCTACCCCACGGAGCCGGAATTCAACCAGTCACCGGACTTTGTGGATACCGGCGTCTTCGACGCGGACAGCAGCCTGACCTACAACCTGGAAGCGTCCTGGCGCAAGGGGCCGTTCTGGCTTTTAGGCGAGTACGCGCTCAACAACGTCGACGCTCCCCAACTCGACAGCCCTGACTTCACGGGTTATTTTGTGACCGGATCCTGGGCCCTGACCGGCGAGATGCGAGGTTATAACCGTAGGAGCGGCATCTTCAATCCCCTGCCGGTGGCGAAATCCGTCCACCAGGGCGGCTGGGGAACCTGGGAAGTCGCAGCTCGCTGGTCCGATATCGATCTCACCGACGGGCTGGTGGACGGCGGCGAGATGCAGATTCTCTCCCTGGGTCTGAGCTGGTGGCTCAGCCCGTTATTCAACGTGAACTTCAACTACCGCTGGATCACGCTGGACCGCTTCGGCGTCGAGGGTAAGAGCAACGGCTTGAATACCCGGGTCACACTGATGCTGGAGTGAGAGATCCGGGGGCATGTGTGGGAAAAGGGCAATCAAGGACCGTTAGCTATGGCGAGACCGTTGCGTATACAATACCCTGGGGCTTTTTATCACATCGCGGGGTAATGAGAGAAAGGCCATCTTCAGGAGCAAGAGGGATAGGGAGCAATACAATTCTTTAGCTGTGCAATCTCCTTCAGGCCAAACAAATATTATTTCATGATTACAAGAAAAGGTCGTGTGTTTTTCAGACGGACAATTTCTTAAGATAATCGACCTGCAGGATCCAACCGGCCAAATTCCTTTCATTGACGATTTGAAACCAAAATCATACACTGTGCCCAGCCGTCAGTCCCACCGGTCATGTTGAACAGCGGTACTACTCAGCGTGCGCGGTCTCTTGTGGAACTTCTGGGTGACACTGTTTTGTCGCGTACATATTGAATTGGAGACCAGAACCTGCTATTGGTCGGCGGGGTGGAATAACGATAGATCGTGTTAGAGATCCGTGATGAGCAGACGTAAAAAGATATATCTCTGGGTAGCAGGAAGCGTAGGGGTTCTTTTGATTCTCCTGTTGGCCCTTATGCTTCTACTGCCCAGACTAATCAACCTGGAAACGTTAAGGGAAAAGATCATAGCCGATGTTTCACAGACGGTGGGAGGTGTCGTGGAGTTTGAGAAGATTGATTTATCATTCTTTCCGCGTCCTCATGTAGTGATTCGTCAGGCCAGTTTATCCGTGCCGGGAAAAGCCAGTGGAACCCTTGAATCGCTGGGAGTTTATCCTAAAATACTATTATCCCTCCTTACGGCAAAACTGCACGTCGCTAAACTTCAGGTTAAAGCACCCGATTTCAAAATAAGACTTCCGGATGGGCCCGAGAAGAAGGGCAAGGGACGGGAGGCTTTCTCTTTAGAAGCCGTTAAAGAAAAAGTGACATCAGATCTGGCCGTTGCGACCCTGAAGGCCCTCGACCTCGAAGTGGTAGTGGTAAATGGCAGACTTGATTTTTTGCGGAAGGATAAGTCCGCTTTCCGATTCCGAGATATTCGTGCACGAGTGGGTCTTCCACCGGGCAAACTCAAGGTGAACGTCACGTGCGAGTCTAACCTGTGGGACGATATATCGCTTAACGGATGGATGGATGTCGGCGACTTTGAGACAAGCGGGTCTATAGATCTGACAAACTTTCGACCTCATATCTTGTCACCAGACCTTCTCTCTTTCAAAGCTCTGGGTGTTGGGGCTTCAGAACTCAACCTCGACATTGAGTTCAAGACAGAAGGGCTAAAGGTTTTGCAGGGCAAGGTGCAAGGTTCTATACCCTATCTCACCCTTCACAAGGGAGATGAGAAAGTTGTAATTAAGGGAAAAAGCCTGAAGGGCGATTTTCATTTGGATAAAGAGAAGACAATGGTTTCTCTTGCTGAATTGAATCTGGGTCACCCCCAACTCAACGTGAGCGGAAAACTATCTGTGGACAAGGCTTCTCCACAGACAACTTTAGCACTGGAAGGCAAGGACGTTGATGTCGATTCGGTCCGTGAAGTTGTCCTGGCTCTTGCGGGGGATTATTCAGTCACCCAGGAGATCTTTGACATCGTAAAGGGTGGTCGGGTGCCGCTCATTACGTTTAACGCTAGCGGAAGGTCAATGAGAGACTTGGGAAAATTGGAAAACATTAAGATCACGGGGAACATGCTTGAAGGTGAGATTACAGTCCCGGCATGTGGTCTGAATGTGCAGGACGTGAAAGGAGACGTGGCCATTTCCAAGGGCATTCTGCAAGGGAAAAACATGGAAGGACAACTGGGAAAGTCCAAGGCATGGGAGGGGAGCTTAAGAATAGGTCTAAGGGGCAAAGACGCGCCCTTTCACCTGGACCTAGGGATACAGGGCGATCTGACGCAAAACGTTCCCGTTCTTAAATGCCTTGTCAAGAATGAATCCTTCACTCAACAGATCAACCTTCTCGACGATCTCAAAGGCAACGTCACAGGAAGGTTGGTTCTGGGCGAAACCCTGACATCGATAAAAACACTTATCAGCGTTTCACAATTCAATCTAACTGCCAAATACCAGCCTATTCCATATCCCTTGGAGATTAGCCAAGGGCAGGCCTTGTTTGATGGGAGCAAGATCGATGTGAAGGGTCTTGACGGCAAGCTGGGAGAATCCTCCTTTTCCGGACTTTCTGCTGGGATAGATTGGTCAAAAGAACCTTACCTGGAAGTTGAGTCCGAGAAGTCCGACATTCTTTTGGATGAGATATATCCATGGCTTTTATCGTTTGAAGGGCTCCGCGAGGAGCTAAGGGGCCTAGGAACCGTTAAAGGCACGGTCACGCTCTCTCCACTGAGTTTGAAAGGGCCGCTCCGGAAGCCAGAGAGCTGGAGTTTCGAAACAGAAGGTGAAGTCAAGGACCTTGCCGTTGATACCAGCCTTTTTTCAGGACCGATCAGAGCGACGCAGGGCAAGTTCAAAGCAACACCTGAAAAGCTTTCTTTCACAGGCCTTCGAGCAGACTTCCTTGATGCATCGATCAATGGAGACGGAACCCTGGATGGCTATCTTAAAGGTTTTCCCGAAGTAGATATGAGCTTTGAGGGGGAAATGAGGTCGGAAGCAATAAAATGGCTCGCAGAACTCATTAAGTTGCCACCCGACCTGATTGTTCGGTCTCCCCTGTCTATTTCACAGGCTCATTTGACCCGGGAAAAGAATGGCAAGACATCTTTCTTAGGCAATTTGACTGTGCCTAATGGTCCCAAAGTGTCGATGGACGTCATTCAAGATGGCGGGGAACTGAAAGTCAAGGACGTACTTGTAACAGATAAAGAATCGAAAGCTGCGATCACTTTCAATCGGAGGGAGGGGGACTTCGACTTTGCTTTTTCCGGGGACTTGAGAAAGACTACCCTGGATTCATTCCTGGTCCAAAATCGATTTCTCGCGGGGTGGGTAAAGGGTGATTTCCAGGCCACCGTAGACATGGACCAACCTGCCAGGTCTATTGCCAGCGGGAAACTGAAGGCAGAAAATATCATTCTTCCATGGATAGTGAAAATCCCGGCGAAGATAGACAACTTCCATTTGGATGCAAAGGAAAAAAGTGTAAATGTGGAATCCGCTGTTTTCTCGTTGGGGGAAAACCGTATGACCCTCAGCGGAGATGCAAAGGCTCTGGACGATGGAATCCTGCTGGACATGGATCTCCTATCGAATGAGATTGAGTGGGACAACGTTAAGAAAGTTCTGGATGAGGATCGTGAAGAGACAGGGGTTAAGAAGGCAGACGATTCATGGGACCTGCCTGTGAGAGGCGTACTCAGATTGAAAACAGAGAGTTTTACTTATAGTAATTACAGCTGGAAGCCTCTTCACGCTGATATTTCCTTTGAACGTGACAGGGTGTCAGTTGGTGTCAGCACGGCTGATTTGTGCGGAATTTCAATGCCGGGGGCTATGGACTTTTCCCCGGGGAAAGTGCAAATCGACCTTAAACCAAAGTCCGAAAGACAGGAATTAGACTCAGCCCTTGCTTGTCTATCGAACAAGAAGGGTTTTATAGTAGGCAAATTTGACCTTGACGGGAATGTCACGGCGCAAGCCAGGCATCAAGCCAGGCATGAGGAGGTGGTGAAATCACTGCGAGGTAATCTGAAGTTAGATACCGATGGGGGACGCATTTACCGATGGGGGTTGTTGGCAAAAGTCTTTGCTATGCTCAATATTACCGAGATTTTCAGTGGAAGGCTTCCTGACCTGACAAAGGAGGGGTTTGCATACGATTCAGCCACAGCTCAGGTGGAGTTCCAGGGGGATAAGCTTGTACTGAAGGAAATGGTTATAAATAGCCCTTCAATGGAATTGGCATGTCTGGGCAACATAGATTTGATTAACAAAAAGCTGGATCTGAAAATCTTGGTAGCTCCTTTGAAAACTGTAGATTCTGTAGTCAAGAAGATTCCTTTGGTGAACCACATTTTGGGCGGTACGCTTGTTTCAATTCCTATCAAGGTCGAGGGGGTTGTGGGAGATCCGACTGTCACGCCTCTTTCTCCTTCAGCGGTGGGATCTGGATTAATGGGAATTATGAAGAGAACTCTCGAGCTTCCTTTCAAGATAATAGCGCCCCCGGCCCCGGTGGACTAGGGGTCGCATCTTAAATATTGGTTATTGATATCATTCTCTCTCCAACCTGATCAGGTTTTCAGACATACCCTCTTTCAACTTCGTAGCGGCATCAATTACTCTGCCAATCATATTGACTGCACTGGCCGGCCTGATTTCGCCTTCGCCACTTATCGGGGTTGGACCGAAAAAGATACAAAAGGCATTGCCGCTTGGCCAATACCCCAGGTCTCCTGACTGAACCAGTTCTTGGGCGTCACTTTCGAGTTCCATTGCCACAGGGATCGAAAAATAGATTTCGTCACCCCACGTGCTGAATGAAGTTTCTATGGGCAAGGCTTCCCATACCTTTTGGGCGGTTGGACTGTCATTTAGCTGGGCGTCTAATGTCAGATTCCCGAGGATAATCCTAATTGGTTTCACAGCTTCTCCTTCAGACGTTGAGGATGTCCCCACTGCCACCTTCTTGGTCTTCTCGTCCACGCAGGCTTGGTGGAAAAGGCTCCCTCGCGATGTGTCCGACTCGGACAAGGGCCGGACGCACAGTCAGGAGCCGAGCCCTTGCTCTTTGCTATAAGCTCAGGGTGACCGCCGCATATGGGCCTGAGGTATCGTAGTTAAACTCTACGTCTTCGACATCAGCGTCAATGAGGAAGATCCGGTAGCCCCCGTGGATGTCGAGAAAGGGGAAATCGGTCAGAAAATGAAGCGAGGGGGGATGACTGTTTCGTCTTTATCGATGTGTTTGTCTACCCATCTTAAGAACTCGCCCCTCTTCCTCCCTTTCCAGGGGCGCTTCGGCTGAGGTTGAATCATCAACATCTACCTCAGCCGATTCATCGTCAGTGATAGTAGACAATTCGTTCAGGGCTTCACGGATATCCCGAGATCCTTTTTCGTAGACCTGAAGCACAGAGGCGTATTCCCGCTTAACTTGTCTTAATGAAAATCGTCCTGCTGTCTTTTTCAGGTAAGCAGATACAAGGCCACGGACTGCCTCCCAGGTGTCCCGCCGGGTCTGATTCTCGTTTGGTGTCAGTGTGTCGAGATCGTCCAGGCGACTGCGGTGATATCCGGACACAAAGGACTTCAGTATCAAGGTCATCCATAGAAACAAAACCCCAAGCGTGACAGCACCGCCAACACCAATCAACATACGCTGGTCCATGCCGGGCAACAGGTTTGTCATCATGATCGCAAAAGCCGTTGCTCCGCCACATAGTATACTAATGAAAAAGCCGACCAGGACACGCTTCATGCGGAACACGCGCAATCCTCTGCGATAGTTTACCAGGGCTTCGAGAAAATGAGACAGTCGCTCTCCGTGGGTCTCAACGAATGTGGCCAGGTGATCAAGACGGTGCCGTGGAGCCTGGAAAATGGCATGCATCAATTCTTCGCGCTGGTTTTCGAGGTACGGCAGGTAACTCGTATCGCGTTCCGATTGATCAGTGGCCTTGGCGGCTGCATGCTTGGAGTATGTCAGGCGAATCATCGGAATGTCCTTGCGTCCAGTGATTTGCGACAGATTCCAGCAAAGGGTTCCGTATACCCGCAGCAGGTCGTTCAGGGAGGTGCATTCATCTATGCGATTCAAAACAAAGAGAACCCGGTCTTCAAATGTGCGGGACGGCAGAGTCTCTCTGATGCTTACGTATGCTTCACGGACTGTTCCCGCCTTGTGGGCGTCAAAGACGACCAACACAAGATCGGCAAGCTGTGCCAGGTCGCCGATTACTTCCTGGTAGTTGTAACCGCGATCCCGCTCGGTTATGCTATCCAGCATTCCAGGCGTGTCGATGATGGCAATGCTTTTCAAAAACGGTGAATTGACTTTTTTGAGGCGAAAGTGAGAGGCAAACCGCTGCCCATGTTTTTTCATGGTTTCAAACGGGTATTCGGGGTCATTGAGCAGAAACTTGCCGTCGCGCTCCTCGGTTATTTGGACAGGTCCGTCATCAGGGACTGAATCATCATAGGTAATAACCGTGAACGAATCGTCAGTGGGGGCCTGTCCTGTGGGTTGGATATAGCCTCCGAGGAATTCGTTAATCAGCGTTGATTTGCCTGACGAGTAATTGCCCATGACCAGCACCTGAGGCCGCCATTTGATGTTGGTTTCCAGCGGGACTTCACTGTATCCGTAGCGCAGGGCCACCGGTGTCAGCTGATCTGCCACCATATTCAATAGTTCAGTCCGGAGGGCGCTGATAAAGTTTTCGCGGTACATGAACCTCTCCCGTAGTGTGTGCTGGAATGGGGGAACTATTTAGTTTCCATCCATAAAAGGCCCTTTTTCCGATGAGCGGCGTTCTCCGCGGGTTTCCGTCTGCGGAGTACGATCTGTACACCTCAACGAAAACCCTTGTGCGGCCTTGCGCATCAAAAAAAACCCCTCATTTATGAATTGGAAACTAGCCAAGTGCCCAACACTTGTTAAGTTATTTATGGATGGGCACTGTTTAGTCCTCGCGGGAGAAAAAGCCTCCTGACGACAATTGCCACGTTACATCATCTGGCAAGACAACCGTGGAGCCACTACCCGCGAACCCCCACCGTGCTGGAAGCTTATTCTTGTCCGTGGCTACAGTCAAGAGATAAGTATGGTGTACCCACGGCAACGTCAAAGTAGATTCTAGTTTGGTTAAACTAGAGGCATTTGTAAGACGTTCAAATTCGAAATCCGAATATCGAAACTCGAAACAATTTCAAAATTCGAATACCAAATGACCAAAACGTTTTCGGCATTGATGCAATATCTATTTGGAGCTTTAGAAGATATCCTTTGTTTTGAATTTTCGATTTTGGTCATTTGTATTTGTTTCGAATTTCGTGTTTCGAATTTACCAAAAATTGATTGAGTCATAATCTTTATCACTTCAAAGGGTTAGCTTCAAAAATGACAGAGCCATGACGGTGTCCCTATGACAGTCCTTTAGTTGCTATCGGTCAACCGCAAGGGGCATAACTCTACCGAGGGTCATTCAACTTTGAAGATATCGGCAATCGCTTTTTCCATGCTCTCTTTGGGGAGCGCTCCCACCGCCATTTGTGGCTTGTCATCGGATGGAACGAAGAGGATGGACGGTATACTCTGAATCCTGAACATAGCGGCAAGATCCTGTTCGGCCTGTGTATCCACCTTATAAAAAAGGACTTTTCCTGCGTATTCCTGTGCCAGCTCTTCCATGATCGGCGCCACCATCTTGCAGGGGCCGCACCAGTCTGCATAAAAATCTATGACGCACGGAAGGTCTCCCTCATAATGCCAGGCACTCTGATTTTCAAAGTCGAACACTTTTGTCTTGAAAGTCTCTTTGCTCAACTGCTCAACCATCGTGAACCCTCCCAGAGTAGTGTTTTCGCCAGTTGCTTTGGATGTATTGCTGGCACTTCATGAAAAAAGGTTTTTCCGGGCGCGGCACTGATCAGGCCTATTTTAGCAAGTCCTGTAGTGTTAGGGGACGGCCATTCAATTCTATACGCCCCTGTTGGTAATCAGCGCTGGCCTTGTAATGTCCATCCTCATAGATGAGGATGTTTTGTGCCACGAGGGCTGCCAAGCGTTTTTTGCATTCTGATGTTGTTAAGGCTTTAATTTCTTCGTCGTTGAGTGGCTCTTGAGTTCCCTGTTCAACAGCGGCGGTGATTTCTTTCCTGCGACTTGACTCATGAATCCTCTGTAGCAGGAGGTCAGCGATAGTGAATTCTGCGTGTGCTGTTACAGCGCTCAGAAGGAACAACGGGTTGATCATAGCCGCAGCATTCGTCCCATCGATGACGATCTTTGCCTTGCCAACGAAGTCCCCATCGCTGGTCTTGAGGCTAAGCCGGGCGACTTCGATTTCAGGCGAGTTCTTGATCAGCCCAGGCAGTATTTCCGCATATTTAGCAACCATCATCTGATTGATTTCTTCCACAGAACGCTGTGGGAACTGGGCTTGTAGTTCCTGGAAGGCCTGCTGAAGCTTGGCCAGCGAGGCCGCGTCAAGTTTGCGGAATTCCAGTTCACAGACCCCTGGTCCGTACAGCGTATCTTTGGTCATCACCCGATCGATCCCGGCAGTCACGGAATAATTGACGGTGTCGGTCAATGCTTGGCTGGAAGTTTTCATCTTCAGGCCGTTCATGGAAAACTGTTTCTCTTCACCAGTTGTCTTTCCTGCAAATTCAAGGCGGGCAAGATTGAAAGAGGCGTCTCCGAGAAAGAGCCCCTTGATGCCTTCGTAGGAGTCAAAAGTGCATGCCAGACCGTTAATCTCTAATTCGCCATCATCTCCCACGGCTTTCAGGCCGGGGGCGTTTAGAGAACCCGTGAATTTCTTGAGATCAGCGGTGAATGCCATATTGGCGGTTAGGCCTTTCCACTCCACGGTTACCTTTTTGTCTTTTTCGACTGTTTGGTGGAATGCAGGGATATCTAGTAGCGTCTCGCCGTCTCCACCAATAGACAGCGTAGTATAGTTTTTCATCGAGGCTATTTCAGGGAGTTCACCAAATGTCTTTTTCAGCTCTGCTTGTGTCTCAGGGCTAAGTTCGATCCTGGTCTCTATGATCGCCAGCACCGGCTTTAGTTGCCTTTTCCCATCGGGTGATTCCCATAGCGGCAAAGGCCCGTGTCTTATGTCATGAATCATTGTAAATCCCACAACATCTTCCGGTTCTTTACCAGCGCCGGTGCTCAGTCCACCGCCAAGATCTCGGATCTTGACCGCCGTACGAGCCTTGGAATTCAGGAGTCCGCGGTCGTAGCTTTCGTTAGTGAGATGGATGTAGCCAAGCTGAGAGGTTTGCTCGAGTATGTGGAGGTACTGTTGTTGCGTCTGCATCCCGAACCAAAAAGTCGAGCCAGCAAAGAGAGCGGCTGCCAGAAAGAGCAATACAATGACAACAGAGAAAACCTTCTTCATAAATCCCTCCTCAGGGGGCGCATTCGTAGTCCCCACTTATCCCGATCTGTCCCGATTCAATTGGGATAAATCTGGACTGCAGGGAACCTTAATCTCAAGTTTTTCTTTATTGAACAGGATGAGGGGGATGGAAGACGTCAAAAATGGCCTGAATCTCCCGGCAAAGCGTCTCAAACTGCTCGGGGTAAAGGGATTGAGCCCCGTCGCTCAGGGCTTCTTCCGGGTTGTGATGTACTTCCACCATTAATCCATGAGCACCCACGGCCACGCTGGCACGGCTCAGGGGAATCACCTGGTCGCGACGTCCGGCAGCATGGCTGGGATCCACGATGACGGGAAGGTGACTTTCTTTGCATACAACAGGCACAGCAGAGAGGTCGAGCGTGTTCCGACTGTGATGGGCAAACGTGCGCACGCCTCGTTCGCACAGGATCACCTGCGTGTTTCCGCCCTCCATGACATATTCCGCGGCCATAAGCCATTCGTCAATAGTGGCGGCCAGTCCCCGCTTGACAAAGACAGGCTTGTGTGATCGACCCGCCCGCCGAAGAAGACTGAAGTTTTGCATGTTGCGTGCACCGATTTGAATCACATCGGTGTATTCTTCTACCAAGCCAAAGGTGTCCGTGTCTAAAGCCTCCGTGATGACGGGCATTCCCGTGGTTTCGCGAACCAGGGCCAGGATTTTCAGCCCTTCTTCTCCGAGACCATGAAAAGAATAGGGGGAGGTGCGAGGCTTGAAGGCTCCCCCTCTGAAAAGGTGCGCACCGGCGCGTTGCACTATTTGGGCAATCTTCAAACACTGGGCTTCGCTTTCCACTGCACAGGGACCTGCAATGAGGGTCAGGTTTCCGCCCCCAATAAGAACATCGCCCACCTGAACAATTGTATCTTCAGGCTGAAATTCGCGACTTACCAGCTTGTAAGGGCGGGTTACGGGGATGACGTCCTGAACCCCCGACAACCCCAGAAAATGAGAGGCATCAACAGCCCCCTTGTTATGCAAAACACCTATAGCCACCCTTTCTCCGCCAGGGATAGGGCGTGCAGCGTAGCCTTTCCCCTCGATGGCTGCTAATACAGCATCAATCTCTTCAGGGGTTGCCTGTTTATTCATTACCACCAACATGAGCTTCTCTCCTCTTAAAAGGTCGAAATGCCTAAAGTTACTCTGTCAATTCTATGTGGTTTTCTCTATAGGGGTAAACATTGCTCAAGGACGTTTTAATTCTGCAATCCAAAATCTGCCATTCAAACTCGGCTATTGTCGTGCCTTCTGATCACCCAAGGGCGTATTGCACGCGGGGCATCGGCCGGCATACCTGCTGATTCGACCTTGCCAACCGCAGCCCGAACATTCAACAGACTGGATGTGTGTGTCGTCTTTCTTCTTACTGAACAGCTGCTTCAAGATAATCAGAAGGATCAATATGCCGAGCACAAAGCCGGCACCAACCAACACGTCTTGCACCGAATATTGACCGAAGACTATGGTATCCATCACTGCCCTCAATTGTTCAAAGTTTGGGGGACGCCCTCATTTCTTTATTTATCCGTATTCCCTGCCACGTCCTGAGCTTATTTTCCCCTCTACCCACAGTCAAGGGATAAATCTGCCCCCCCAGTTGATGGCCCCAGTTGAGTCCCAGTTTTTTTGAGGGTTTGTAGACAAATCTATCCGGCTATTCGTCTTATAGATCAAAAGGTCGGAAAGAGGATTAAGATGAAAATGTTTGGTCTGTCTCTCTCTGTCACGGTAATCGACATGAAAATGTGGGGAAATGTGGACAGGTGTCTGTGTAACAGGTATTAATAATGTATGCCCAAAATGGCTCAAAAAGAATACCATGCCCGTAAACCGGACACCTCTGATATTGCAGCCCTGGTGGAGCAAGCCAGGGAAGGAAACAGGGCCGCCTTTGAACGACTTGTGGGCATGTTTCAGGGAGATATCTTTCGTATGGCGTACTACCGGACACACTCTTCTATGGACGCTGAGGACCTGACGCAGGAGGTTTTCATGCAGGCATTCAAGAGCCTTCCCAGACTCAAGGCGGCTGAGCGGTTCCGGGGCTGGCTTTTCAAGATTGCATTGAATCGGGTCCGCGATTTTAATCGAAGGGGAAGGTTCAGGGCCTTATTCAGCACGCTTGATGACACAGATAAGGTTGATCAATCGTATGAGGAAACCAGAGATCGTCCTGCCGAGGCATTAGATAGCCTTATGGTGAAGGATTTCTGGAAACAGATCAGGTTGTTTACGGACAAGCTGCCACGCATGGAGAAGGAAGTGTTCGTGTTGAGATTTATGGACCATCTCAGTATCAAGGAGATCTCGCAGGTGTTGCGAAAGAATGAAAGTACCGTGAAAACCCACCTGTACAGATCTATTAAGAAGTTCAAGAAAGGGCACTCCATACGTCGATTACTACAGGAGGGAACAGCGTGAGTACTGACAAAAACTTTCATCTTGACGAAGACCAGCTTCTTTGGGCCGTGGTGGAGGAAACTGAACTTCCCCTGCCATTGCAGGAACATCTTTCTGCTTGTCCCCAGTGCCGTACCAATAAGGAGAGGTTTGAACGGGATCTGGCGCGGCTGGGTCAGATGGCGAAGCGTTTTGCCCCTTCACCGAGGGGACGGGTATCGTTGCCAGAGGAAAAACCCCGTGGTTCTATGGGATGGTTGTGGGGCTGGCGTGCTTATGCGAGTGCAACAGTGGCTGCGGCATTGGTGGTTATCGTTGTGTGGTCGTTTCCGATGTTCAGGGACACACCCGGAGACAACGGTGACATGCTGGCCCGGGAAATGCAGGAAACAGAGCAGTTTATGGCTGAGGTCAGTATGCTTGTGGAAAACGCGTTGCCGCCCGTGTATCTGGATATCTCGGCGGAATCGAGTGCGGATTTTGATGACGAGTTTATACAATTTGTGGTTCCGTCCGTTGAAGAAGAATCCCTATCTTATGATCCAGGAAAGAGAGGTGCTTTGTCATGTTAAAGAAAAGTGTTTTGACGGGGACAGTGCTGCTCATCATGATGATTTCACCCGCCATCACCATGGCTCAGGAGATGCCTTCCGGGAAATGGTGGCATAGTCCTCGGATGCCCAAGCAGATTAGCTTGACTGATGCAGAAAAAGATAAACTGGAAGAAGGGTTCCGGAATAGTCGCCGTAATCTCATAGACCTCAAACGCAACCTGGAGAGGGAAAGATTTGAACTCGGGAATCTTCTCGAAAACAAGACGCTGAATGAGACTGAGGTCATGAAACAGTTTAAGAAGCTGGAGAAGGCACGGCTCGACCTTTCTGCCGAGCGTTTCAGCTTCTTGTTACAGGTCAGAAAGATCCTGGGTCCCGAACGGTTCCAGCAGGTCAAGGCTTTCTACAGGAAATCACGCCAGAAGAAGATTCACCCGAGCATGGAGGGTCCACGTCCGAGTATGGAGGGTCCACGTCATAGAGACAACCATAGATGAAATGCCTCTGAAAGAAAATCATAAAGAAAGGACTCCCTTTCGGTCACCAAAAGCTTGAAGACATCACACCCCTCCCCCGAAAGGACCGAAAGGGAGTTCTTGTTATCCCGCTCAAAACCTCCATCCATTCTCGAAGACAGTGCTACTCCCCGTCTACCATTTTTCTCAGAACGACCGTCTGTTTTTTAATGCCTAAATAGCCGTAAGAGGATGCCAGGTCGCGTATCTTCTCAGATAGATCCCGATCAAGGGCCTCTATCTCCATCCATTCAACAATCCACGGATCTTCTCTAATGTACTGCCACCTGGCATTTGTATCTTTGGATATCTTATCGGCCACGCCCGGCTTGTATTCAACGCCCAATGATGCACACAGTTGCGGGAGCGCGGGGATGAGTTGTTCTACCTGTAAAGTCTCATCAGCCTTTGCCTGTGCTAATGAGTTCCAGTGATACCAATATCTAGCAGCCCGGAGAATCAATTGTTCTTTGGGCTCCAAAAGGCGTTCTTCAAAACTGAGTTGGGTTTCAGGGGCATGATGTTCAATATACACAGGAGACGCATATCCGTGCTGCAAAATGAACTGGGCAATACTCGCGATAACTTTGAGCGGATGTCTCACTATTTGGAGTGTGAAATCAAACCTGTACTCTGCGGCGCTTGGCCCGAAAGGAGGATTGGGATCATCGACCGCCATAAACCATGATGCCGCACCGTCCTTGCCCATGGAACCATGTGGTGTAACAGGCCTCTCGTGCCGGATATCCAAGCCCAAAGATCGCCACACCTCTGCAGCGTAGAATGTGCCACTGCGACCGCACCCAGTAATCAGTAGCTTTCTTCGTTCCACGATTCTCCTCATACTATTTCCCAAGATCCATATGAAACTTTACACCCCCCACAATCCAACGGCCGGGCATAGGTGAGAAGGACTCCACATATTCTTCATCAAACAGGTTGGTTACATCAAGGAAAACCTCGTACTGATGGGATTTGTAAGCAAGACGCGTATCCACAACCACGTAAGAATCCCCTGTTATTCGTTCTTCATAACGGGCTTTGACGGTCTGCGTCAAGGTATCAAACCAATCTAAAAAGACAGAACCGTGGAGTTGGTGACGCAGGTGATCTATAGCATACTTCGACTCAAGTTCGCCTGAATCCCGCTCTGAATCCAGATAAGTGTATGCCATATTCACTGATGAAACAAATGTTGTGCTGAAAAGAGCACCAACTCCTAACTCAAACCCCTGGGTTCTGTTTTCTGCTATATTGCGCGCTTTCCAGGGATCCTCCTCAGAGGCGCGGACCCAGTCAATGATGTCTTCTTCATCACGCAAGAACACGCTGAAATTTGCGCCAACGCCCTTTCTATTCCAGCGAATCCCGGTCTCGTAGGTCCAGGCACGTTCAGGTTTGAGGTCAGGGTTGCCCTGGTTTGCGGGGGTATAATAATACAACTCAGTATAAGTGGGAATGCGAAAAGATCTTCCCGACGAAGCAAACCAATGAAACCTGTCTGTCAATTCGGCATTCAATTCAACGCCTGGCCAGTATTCCCAACCCCAATCGCTATAATTCATTGCAGATGCCCCGAGACCAACAGTAAACCGTTCAATTGGAAAAACCTTGTGCTCAAAGAATATCCCGCTGCGCTGGCGATCGTGATCACCCAGATTTGAGCTCTCCAGTGTTTCAAAGGCAATTTCGCCGCCGACCGCCGTTGTTCCCAATTCGGATTTGAATCGCGAGTCGAGTTGTGCGCCGTAGGTATCTGTTTGATGCTCGTTTTGGTACCAACTCTCCCCGATCTCTATTTTGAAATCATCATTATGGCGGCGCCACGATACCCTGGGCATTACTTCTAAATCTGCCATCCTTAAATGGGCGCCGGTATATGCTAACAGGGTTTCTGTTCGCTCTCGCTGGTTTGGGAATGCATCGCTATAGAAGCGATAGGCTCCAAAGTCTTTGTCAATATGTCCCAGTCCGAGTTGAAATTCCTGGTTTCCCATATGGATATTACCTTTATAATCCAATGTCCTGGTATCAAAATCGGTGTCCTCTTCTTCAATATGGCCAGTGGACGAACGGCGTGACATGGAGACCCGGTTAGACATATTGCCGGTCTTCAAGGTCCCGTGAGCAGCCACATCGAAATAATCGTACTCGCCGTATTTTGCATGACCACCCACAATACTCTGATCACCCTCGCGAGTTATAATGTTGATGACACCAGCCATTGCGTTGTGACCATATATTCTTGCCCCAGGTCCTTTTAATACTTCAATGCGTTCTATGTCTTCCAGATTGACAGGTATGTCGAGATTATGATGTCCGGTTTGGGGATCACTCACGTTGATGCCGTCGATCAAAATCAATGTTTGTTCAAACGTGCTGCCGCGGATTCCGACATCAGCCTGAACGCCGTGTGTTCCTCGCCGACGCACCTCCACACCGCTGACGGTTTGCAGGAGATCTGCAATACTGTCTGCCGGCAAGGCCTCGATCTCTTCTCGAGTAATGATTGAGACTGATTGACCAGTTTTTGAGAGCTGTTGTGGGATGCGGCTGGCCGTCACCACTACAGGATCCAGCGTGTAAGTGGGAATCTCCTCATTTTGTGCCATCAGGGAACCGCTGTATGTCAGAAGCGAACACACAATACCAGCAAGACTCAAATGGAAGGAGCGTCTGTAGAATATCTTTTTGATGTAAATCCACATACTAGAAGAAAAATTCCTTGCCGAATTGTGTATCAGGACTCACCGTGGATTAGCAGGAGGGATATCCTTGGGGCACAATGCCTATTTGGATGTTTTTCCTTTTTGATATTACTTTGCCCTGAACCCTGATCTACATTTTGGAAATGGGCCTCTATGCCAACTGGAACGGATAATCGGAAAAGTATTAAGGATTCGCAAACACCCACAGGCTTTGTCACAGCGCAGTGGCCCCGAGTTCACGCTGCCATTTCGCCGCAACTTTCACTCATTCACTATCCTATAATCAGTTTTTGGGCAACAGGTTGTTGAAAGACTCTTTGTCAAACAAAGCTTCCTTTGAGCAATCAAGAGAACGCGTTCTTGGGTAGGAAATCTTGGCAAAGCGAAAAGATGGGCGGTTGAATGCGAACGGCTGCGCGTAACAGATTGAGAAGGAAGACATGGCGTCCTCTGCATAACCTCTTCTCACTAAGTGCTTTTTGACCCATCAACGAGTTATGCAAAGGTCTCGTTAAGAAAATAGACAATCGGATAATACAAGGCAAGTTGTTTGGAAAGAAGCGGCAGCACCGGAGCCGAGGTCGGTGTTCTCATCCTATTGTCATGTATAGGTGTGGTGAGTACACGTGTCGCCACCGGCCCCAGACTTCTCCCGCTTTTTACCATTCTAAACACAGACCTTGACGGGGGCAATGGGGTAAAGACTGTATTTAGTGGCGGAAAGGACTGTATTTTGAGATCCGAGTTGGAGGGCTCAATAATGGATATAAGTTGCAAGTCAGCAGATTTTGACGTAGGGAAAACAGGGATGAGACCTAAAAGAAGAATCTTAATTGCCTGCTGCATCATTGTTATCCTTTTCCTAGGGTCTCTCGCCGGGACAATTCTCTACTACTATCATCATCCCCAGGCAGTAAAGGCGCTCATAGAAAAATCTCTCTCCAGCTCAATCGACGCTTCTTTCACTGTCAAAGACCTTGCCTATTCCGTCAAACCAATGAGTATTCAGGCACAGGGTGTCATCGTTAAACCCGGGAAAAATCAGAGTGGCTTTCATCTGGAAATCCCTAACCTCAGGGCAGATGCCGACCTCATTGGTCGATTCGGTAAAAAGAGCCTTTTAATCAAGAACATCATGATCGGGGGCTTTTCGGTGCGCTTTTCAGAAAAGATGGCACCGCCGGAGATTACCCCAAAGCAATCGGCACCCCCTTCCCTTTCAGAAAAGACGGCACCGCCGGAGATTACCTCAAAGCAATCAGCACCATCTTTCCTTGCCCGTGTTTTGAAAGAGATAATAGCGCTTTTTTTGTTCAGGGAGGTCAGATTTGGGGTGGCAGAAGTTGTCAATGGGGAGATTGCCTTCAGATCTGGAGATCAAAGAGTTGATATCAAAGGGATTCAGGCAAAGTTCGACTCTGAACATGGTGTTAGCATCTCCAGCAGTGCCCGGGTTGAATGGCCCCAGGATAAGATGCGCCTCACAGTATCTCGTATTCACATCACCACCGACCAGGCAATATCTCTTGCAGATCTGGAAATAAGAGGGTTGCTGAAGGCTCAGGGGGCGACTTTTGAAAGTCCGGATGTGAATGTCCACAGCATTGAACTCACGTCGACACTCATCTATGACCACAACCGCAGAAGTATAGGCTTTGATCCTGTTGGTCTTCGTTTTGAGGGAGTGGCACTGAAACATGAGGTTGGCAAGGAGCCGATCTCCACGGATCTTGAACTCAGAGCAAAAGGTTTCTTTGATCTTCAAAGAAATCATGTAGATGTCTCCCAGTTTCGTCTATCCGCAGGGGATCTCCTTGACCTCAAGGGACAATTGAACCTGGACTTTGGGACACAAAGTTCAGTGCAGATTAGACGCCTCGACGGTCATATTTTGTCCGAAAAATGCCTGCCTTTTCTCCATCATACGGTGGGAGAGAAGTTGGATCCTTTCAGCCTGTCCGGGCCTATTAGTCTTAGTGGCGACGTAGAAGGGACGAAAGTGCAACAAGCGTGGCAATGGCATGGTGATATGGAGGCGCAGCTCAGCCAAAACCGATTCTCCTATGTTAGCGAGCAGATGCAACTAAAGGGCAGGGTCACGGGAAATATAACGGGTGAAGGACAATTTCCCGATATGAACCTTTCTGTCGGTCTTAAGGGAGATAACGCCACTTTTTTGGGCAAAGGGATGGCGCTGGAGTCCTTTAAAGTAAGTCTTTTGCTATCTGGAAAACATCCTATCTATCTGATTGAAGAGATAACTGTTGAAGTGCCTCAGGCTGTTTTTGCGATGGGTAAAGAAGATGTCCGGGTAAGTGGTATTGAGATGAATCTTCGGCAAGGGAGTATCAACGCAGAAAAGGGATCGGTTGCCTTGCCTGAGGTTACCCTCAAGTCGTCATTGCTAAGGAACCTTCGCCTGTCACTTGCGGTTGATGAAAAAGAGGCGGCGATGGAGCTAACAGGCAAAGACGTCCGTCTTGTTGAATCAGCCCTTGCCCTGCACCCCTTCACTTCAGCGTGGCAGTGCAGCGGTCTGGATTCATTGCAGATAAGAGCGGTCTTGCATGAGAACGAACGATGTACTTTGACTTCCAAAGTGGGTCTTACAAACCTCAGCTTTGAGGATCAAGATGCAGTCTATATGGGAGAAGGAATTACCGTCAGGGCTGAGACGGACGCCGAAATTGATCTGAAACATTCTCAAGTGTCAGGCACCACCAGCTTAAAAGTCCAGGGAGGTGAGGTCCTGTATGATAGATTCTATCTCGATCTGAATAAAACCCCCCTGTCTGCGTTGTTCAAGGGTGAGTATGAAACTCGAGAAAAATCTCTGCAATTATCGAATCTGGAGATAGGCCTGAAAGATATTATAGATTTCCGCATGCACGGGACAGTCCTCCGCTTGGACGACAACCCCCTTGTCAATCTCTCTGCAAGGATTCAAGAGACTCCCTTACATCCCATCTTCTATCATTTCATTTCGGAGCCGTTTCAGACAGAAGAACCTTTTCTTTCTTCCATGCAAACCGAGGGAAATATCAATGCTGACATGAAACTTACAGGTACCCCGACAGATTTGGTGGCAAGGGGAAACTTCGAGTGGCATGACGGAAGACTGTTATCAGGCGATAATGGTTTTTCCCTTCAAGGGATCGATGTCGAACTGCCCATCTGGTATCAGACCCGAAAGGGCACAATCGATGAGGAGACCCAAGAAGGAAGATTGTCCATTCAGTCCATGGCCCTTCCTTTCCTGGTTGAACAGTCCGTTGATATTCCGTTGGACGTCGGGCCTAATCGTTTAGCTTTGAGATCAACAACCAACCTCAGTATCCCTGGTGGCATCGTCCGGGTCGGACCCGTGGTCGGCAAAGATGTCTTCAGTGAAGGGCGATCGATTGAGACAAGCTTGACCGTAGGAGATATTGAGATGACCCAGCTTTTATCCGAATTCTGGCCGTCATCCATACAGGGGACAATAGGGGGGAAACTCGACCCGATACAGCTTGAAGGCGATACCCTCAGTAGCCAAGGAGAGATAAGGGTCAGCGCGTTGAATGGACAGCTCATTCTCTCCAATGTTGGTGCTTCAAACCTGTTCTCTTCGGGTCCTGTCTTCAAACTTGATGCCGCGTGGAACGATTTTAGTTTGGCAGAGATGACGACAGGTACCGCCTTTGGGAAGGTCGAGGGGATTTTAGGGGGACATGTCAAGGGCTTGGAGATAGCTTATGGCCAACCTCAAGCATTCGACCTGTTGCTGGAGACGGTTGAAACAAAGGGTGTGCCTCAGAAGATTAGCATAATAGCAGTGGACAATATTGCCCAAATTGGTGGGGGCCAGAGCCCCTTTATGGGACTTGCAGGTAGGTTTGCATCCTTCTTCAAACAGTTTCCCTATGAAAAGATCGGTATGCGTGCATCATTGGAAAATGATGTTTTCAGGATTAACGGCACTGTCAGGGAAGGAGGTATTGAATACCTTGTGAAAAGGGGTGGTATTTCCGGCGTAAATATTGTAAATCAAAACCCGGATAATCGTGTCAGCTTCAAGGACATGGTTAAGCGGATTAAGCGGGTAACCGGTTCAAAGAGTGGTCCTGTGGTCAAATAAAACCTGTTAGGAGGTTCCTCACATGAAAAGTCACCGAAAACCCTGGTTTCTGGTTGTCATCTCCATCACCATATGCGTTCTTGCCTGTGTCACCATTAACATTTACTTTCCGGCGGAAAAGGTTGAATCGATGGCCGGAGAGATAGTGGATGATATCAGGAGCAACGAGACTGAGGAGCAAGAGGAACCCCCGAGTAATGAGCAGTCTTCTCTATTGCGGAAAACCCTTCGGGCCCTATCGTGTTCCTATGCCTGGGCCGAAGAGGCAACCACAGTCTCCAACGCCACAATTCGGGCACTGAAGGGGCAAATGAAGAGCAGGTATGCCCAGTTGAAGCAGTATTACAAGCAGGGGATGTTGATGGAGGGTGACAACGGTTATCTCTCCCAGGGTAACACCCAGGGATTGGGTCTAAAGAAGAAGAGGGACCTTAAAACCCTTGTAGACGCAGAAAACAAAGACAGAAAAAGACTTTATAATGAGGTCGCCAAGGCCTTGGAGATCGAATCTAGTCAGGTAAGCAGGATCGCGGAAATTTTTGCCAAAGAATGGCAAAAGTAATAAGAACTTTTGGCAAAAATGGCCAAGATGGACTCGTCAAGGGGTTTTGAAACAGCCCCTGGTCGACAAACCGAGACTGCGGTCACTATATCAAAGGGGTCAGATCCCAGCGCTTAGCATCTGTAATAGAAGCTGGGTCTGGCCCTATGATTCTGTTTTCACTCCCCTTCCGGCACCCCGTACATCTGATCCGGCCCAAGGATTTCCGGGAATCGCTCCCTCAATACGCGGCGGGCTTCATAGCACATGTGACACGCGTCAGCGTACGTTTCTGCATGGGACAGCCCATAGCGACGTATTAGCTCGACCGGACCACCTTCAAGGAGCGGTCCTGCGATGGGGTGTGAATCCGGATCGTACGCCTCGCAGATCTCCTTCAATGGCGTATGAAAGAGGTTTCCTATTGAAATTCCCTGGCAGATGTGCAGATTTCCGAACGGATCGACATGCACCCTCCCCGGTTCTCGCAGGTTTTCAAAAGCGCATTCTCTGAACCGACCCCAGGGCTGCTGAGCAGCCCGTGCCACAAGCTTTTCTGCTGCCCGGCCTCGATACAATACAGACGATTCGCCTGCCGGAAGCTGGCCGGCCACTGTCTCCGCTTCTGTTTCTTCAGGCCGGGCAATGGTGATAACACAGACAGGGATTCCCAGTTCATCGGCCGCCTTGTTTGCATTCTGTGCTTGCCGGCTCAGTTTTTCGCTGTAGTGGTATAAATCGCTGCTGACAGTGAGATCTTGGACCAATCCTGCGAAGGGATTCAAACATTCAATAGCGTCGTTCGCGTCGGTTGCCCAGTAGCCGTTCGATACGATGCCCACCTGGTAGTCCATTTGTGCCGCCTCTTTGACCCCTTTGACCAGGACGGCATAATAGAGAAAAGGTTCTCCGCCCTCAAAGTAGATCCATTTAATCGTGCCGAGGTCTTTGCCTTGCTGAAGGATCTGTTGAATGATGTTTAAGGTCATCGTGCCGCTTTGCCAGGGACTGCCCCACACAAAACAGTGATCGCACTCAAAGTTGCACTGGTAAGTCAACAGCAAATGAAGGCCCGAGAGCTTCATGTGAATCCTCCTTTTGGTACGTAGCCCAATGGCGCCAAGCACAAATAGCATGAAATGTAAGTCAGGTCAAGGCAAGTAAAAAGACCCTGATTCTTCCAACCCAAATCCACCGCCAAAAAAACGAAGCACCAACAATAATCGATACCATTGCAACGGGTTATCTCAGAGCGGGGCCGTCGAAATCTGTCACCTTGCCGAGTTAGTTGCGAGGCTATTCTTTCCTTCGTTTTTTGTCCCTTCGGGTCTGCCGATTTCACCGGATCTTCTTTGTTGGTGGGCACTTGAAGTACCATAGTACGTCAGCGCACCCACCGCCGCGAATCTCCGGCAAACTTGACAGACGGTGGATCCGGGTCCAAATTGGCATCTTGACATTGCAAGGTGTTGTATTGTATTAATAATTGTTGTGTGAAGCCGCTTCCACTTGCGGACGGGGCTGGCGGGGAGTATGCCGGTCAACTGCTACGGACGAGCAAAAGAAGATTTGTCAGTAATATGGTTTAATCGTTACCCAGAGATCCCGCAACATGACCTTTTGACGCAAGAGTTCTTGCGAAACAGACGGAGGTTAGCAAAAGTGAGAAAAGAAGCGGAAGATCTCACGGCAAAGCTGTGGAACCTAGTCAATGCTGTTTCTGAGAATGGTGGCGTGCCTCTTCTTAAAGCCAAGCGGGAACAGCTCAAGGCCATCACCGATTCAATAGAGCAGTTGAGCCGCAAAAATGTCCCTGTGCCTGATGACCTTCACGGACTGAAAAAGAGTCTGACAGATGAGATCGAAAAAGTCGTTAGCGATCAAGTCGTTCTCTATTTTCTAAAAGAGCAGCTTTCACAGATCTTGGACACAATCGAAAACAATGGTTCCTCGGATACAGTCAACCAATCCCCAGGCACATAGCTATCAAAGGCTAACTCAGGAAATGATACATTGTTGGGGGGCAGGTCAACATGACGAATGAAGATACTAAGAAATCGGACGGAGTTACTTCTCGTCCAAACGATGAAGAAACCAAAGACTCCCGACCTGACCATTCGGATACCATGAAAGATATCGAGCTGAACTTTTTGCGTGGGCTTCTGAAAAATGAGATTGGAGTAACAGAAGATTCTAAGAAGGCTATCAGCGAGATTCTCAAAGAAATAAATGACAAAAACAGAAGGAGTCTTTTGTTTTTTGTTGCAGCAGTATTTCTGGTCATTGGCATATTGTCTTTCATCGGCTACAACAAGTTGTCCTTATTAAGAGACGGAGAATTCGAAACGCGTCAGAAAATCGCTGCAATCGAAAATACGTTACAGGGCCCTGTTGAAGGTCAGAAAATCAGTGCAATCGAAGATACGTTACAAAGCCCTGTTGAGGGTCAAAAAGTCGCTGCAATCGAAGATACGTTACAAAGCCCTGTCGAGGGTCAAAAAATCGGTACAATCGAAAATACGTTACCAAGACCTGTTGAGGAAGAGGAATGCACCCTTAATGGCACGTCTAATTCGGGGAGAATAGTGTTTTATCCCAGAGGTGAACCCGAAGGTCACGCAGGTGAACGAGTATGTGTCTTAAGTGAGACATATCCATGGACATGTGAAAGAAAGGTGCTTGAGAAATATGTGGGGAAGAAGGTGTATCTCTCAATTGCGGGTTCTAAACACGGACTTAACATGGAATTCACAGTAATAGGCTTCTTTTCTCCTCGCGATCAAAACAGAATAGTTCAGATACCCATGGGCTCACTAGAAGATCTGGTGGGGACCAAAAAAGCTCAACGATATGTTATGAAAGGTGTTTTAGACGGTGAAGTTGTTTTCCCCGAGTGAGCTTCGATGGGCTGCCCACAATAAATGCTATCACGAGTTTCCCGCGATGATTATTTTCTCCCTTCCGGGCCTTTGCTTCACACTCGCCTTAATGTGACAGAATTACCCCCTTTCTGTCTGTTTTGATCCCTCCTGGTATGTTTTTCACAATAAAATCGCAATTTACCCGCAAGAAATTAGTACTCTCCTATATAGTATACGGTCAAATTTCCTATTAAGATAACCGATGTCATTAGGTGTGAATTGCCTCTGTGAGCATACACGATGCCGCAAGAGTCCCCGGATGAAAAACACATACATCCACAAAAGGTGGAAGAAGTCGGTTCATTTGGCACGTTTTGTGTAAGAGTCCAAAACAACCGGAGAAAACTATGAAAAAAGTATGGTTTGGTCTTGTTGCTGCCTTCTACGTCTTTTGTCTGGCGCGACCCATTCTGTCCGAGGCAGGCACATATGCCTGTATTCCGAATTGGAATAGTAACGTAGTCTCCTTTGTCGCAGTCTTGGACGATATCCAGGATATTCTTGCATCAGCAGACGCCAAGATCGAAAAGTTAAAGGGATTCAGTTATTTTGGCGTTGCGATTGCGGGAGACGGCCGTGTGTACGTGGCAAATCCTTCCATAAATGCTGTGTACGTTTTGGATCTTTCCGGCGGCCAAGTTATCCATACGATTCGAGATGTTGGAATTAATAAGCCTACCGGTGTTGCAGCGTCGCCTGACGGCAGTTTTGTTTGCGTGACGAATCAAGGAAACAAGACGTTAACTGTGATCTGGGTCGAGGAGGTTCCCCGAACGGTTGATTCCTACACAGTTGGATATACTCCAGTTGGCGTGGCCGTGTCACCGGACAGCAAATATATCTATGTCGTTAATAGCGGGGGGAACTCAAAAGATGCTCAGCACGGATCGTTGACGGTGATAGATGCCGCTGACGGCGCCAAAGAGTGGGGGAGGCCTCTTGGGAATAATCCCTTGGGGGTCGCGGTTTCTCCGGACGGTAAAAATGTCTACGTCACGAATTCTGGGGATGATACCGTATCCGTTTTCGACACTTCCTCTATTGACACTTCTCGTCCAGTGGAAGTTTTCGACTCACCCGTGGCCGTGGGGGACCGCCCCATAGGCATAGCAGTTTCACCGGACGGGAGGCGTGTTTTTGTGGCAAATCGCTTAACTGACAATGTATCGATTATCGAAACGGCAAACTACTGAGTAACTCACGTCGAAGTCGGGATCAACCCGGTAGGTGTTTCCGTGACGCCTGACGGTGCCGAGGTCTATGTGACGAATCGGGGAGGCTCAGTATCCATTATTCCGACGGACAGTATTCAGACGGACAACGTAGAATACTTGTATTTTCAGGAAGCTGAACCAGCTGCGTTTGGGAACTTTATCGGAAGCATATCTGTGCCTGAAGCTCCAACGGGTCTTACCGTGACGGCTGAAACAGATTCCAGCATCACCCTGTCCTGGACGGATAACTCTT
>JAQYVR010000050.1 GCA_030145395.1 Desulfobacteria bacterium | reverse complement strand
AAATGCCGTTGAGGCCTGCCTTAAAATGAGCAAGGCGCTTGGCTTTCTCTTCCATCTCTGCTTCGGTTTTCTTGATCTCCTTTTGTGATTGCTCCTCCCCATCTGAACTCTCTGGTTCATCAGGAGCCTGGCTTGTTGACTCAATCCCACCGGCTTCATGAACAGCGTCTTCGGGTTCGACTTCGGAGTGCATATGGTCGGTTTGCACTGCCGGATCTTGGGACTTATTGTTTTTCCGGTCAGCGATACGAGCAGAGAGTTCATTTGCAAACGTACTTGAGATGTCCTGACCCAGGACCCAGCTGAGGACTTCAATCTCCTTATCCGCAAGGGACTTGACTACATGCCGGGAAATCTTCTCTTTGTCAGCGCTGTCAATCGCTTTGTCGAGGATACCCATCATTTGGGCGAAGTCTCTCAGTAGATTACCAGCCAGGACTTTCCCTCTCTGTTCCCTAATACGCCTTAGCTCAGCTTGAAGTTCCTGTTTTACCCGTTCTGGATCTTCGGCTGTTGCCGGGTCGAGACGCGACCCACTGATTGACTGCGCGGCATACGGCTTAACATTTTTGTTTCTGATCTCTATGGATGCCGCTACTTCTTCATCTTTGTTCATGCCAATGTGCATCTTCTGATCCTATGCCACACTTCTGGCCAGATATCTCCAGGAGAACCCTGGCGTCTGTTTTTTTATATTCCGCCTAATCTCTATTTAGCACGTATCATGCCAAATATTTTACAGGCCATATATCTGTGCAATATCAGACAGTTGTCGCATGTTGTTAACGAACTCGGGCGAGGGGGAGTTTACAGGCAGAGCTCAGTTTGCCCCTCGGCTGTCAAAACTTTGACGCAGGGTCACAGGGTTGGGGTAATGGATGGAATCAGGTAGGGGAATATCGCGGCAACCGGGTTAAGCTTGTGGTCAAAAAAAACATCCCTTGTTTTTACTCGAAATGTACCTCTGGCTCGGGCACGTCCATTTCTTTGGGAAAATCCGAAAATGGATAAGGACACTTGTTTTCGTTCAACGTCATATATCGGATAACCCTGTAGGCAAAGATCGAAACCTTGTTGGAAAACCTCCGAACCGGATCGTTATGGGCTTTTGTGATGAAAAGGTAGATGTACTGAAACAGAACCGCAACCTGGATAATCACCTTTATGATCTCCAAGACAATCAAGAAAAAGAGGGTGTAGAGGAAACGGATCACAATCTTCTTGCGAGATAATAACGTAGTCTCAATGGCCTCCATCTTATTTTGCTCCTTAAAAGTCAGTTAGTGCCAACCCCGTGAGAAGAAAGCTGACCCCTGACATCTGACACTTGTCTTTCTACTTCTCCACTATCGTCTCGTCAATCTTTACCCCGAAATGTCTCCCTGCTTCTTCCACGTAGGAAAGCACCCGGTCTCCAGCCTTCAGATGGGTAATGGATACAGGTTCGCCCCCGGGCTTGGTCAGCCGGATGGTCTCCGCATTCTGCATGACCAGTGACAGGGGCTTGCCCTTGTATGTCGCCTCCACCAGCATCATGGGCCTCTTTTCCACCTTTGCCCGGCCCACGAAGCCGACCTCGCTTTTGCCCCGACGGTCGATTATCAAGACCGGGTCGCCGATGCTAACATCCGCCAGATACGCAGTCTTGCCGTTCGGTACGCGCACGTAAGCATGGACTGCACCAGCGTTCACGCGGAAAGGACGGGTGGCGCAATAGGGAGTTTCCACGTTTTCAGCGTGGACCAGAAACATGCCGGAGCTGGAATTCCCCACCAGCATGCCTTGGCCCGGCTCCATGTTGGTGATAGTATCAACGCAGACCCGGTCTCCCATGCCCAGCGGCCTGACAGACCTTACAGTTGCCTGGATGAGACGAAGCCGTTCTCCCTGTTCCCGGACTACGGCCGCCGTTCGCTTGATTTCGGAGAGATCGCTTGTGGCGAGAACTATGCCGTCAACCCCACGCTCCATGATCTCTAACGCGATCTTGGCCTCCTCTGCGCTACTCACCCAGGCCAGCAATCCCTTTCCTCTTTTGGCAACAAGGTTCTCCAGAGGAATAACCCTCCAGTCGCTGGTCTTGATCAGAAGAAGCCTTTCAGCCGGCTCCCTGAGCGCCTTAGCTTCATCCTTTTGCGATGAAATGGTAATCTCGACAACGTCCTGGCCAAACCTCAGGTCACCGTCAGACGACACCGTCTTGATAAGACCAAGATCACGGACACCTTTGGACTTGCCCTTGGGAACAATCACAGCGTCGGCACCACTCTCCAGGGCAGTCGTTACGACTTTTTTATTGTAGGGCCTGGCATTGACCCAAAACAACCTCGTCATGATGCACTCCTTTGTTCTTTCTTGACACAGGAATATCCAAAGGCGGATTTCGTGCTTCGAGTTGAATGTCTTAACGACTCAACGCGGAGTTCACGTTTGCTTCGACTTTTGTAAACAACTTCTGAGACAAGATACTAGCTTATCGTTGTGCCCTCGAGAATCTTCATTGCCTGTCTCGCACTCTTCCCTTCGTGCACAATGGCGCAGGCTGCAGATACCAGGCGGACCGGCCTTGCGTGCTGAAAGGCATTGCGGCCCATTGAAAGTCCGGCGGCTCCGGCTTTCATAGCACCCTCAACCATCTTCAGCGTCTCCTGGTCGGAGAGCTTAGACCCGCCAGCTATGACCACGGGAATCGGACATCCCTTGACCACAGCCTTGAAGGATTCGGCAGATCCGGTATAAGGAACCTTCACGATGTCCGCCCCGAGTTCGGCACCCACTCGAGCAGCTATCTTCACATTCTCGACGCCCTTCTCATCAACGACCTTGGGCCCGCGCGGGTAGACCATGGCAAGCAGCGGCATGCCCCAGTAATCGGCACTCTCAGCAACATCGCCGAAAGCTTCCAGCATTTCACCCTCGTTCTCAGCGCCTATGTTGATGTGGATACTAACTGCATCCGCCCCAACTCGAACTGCCCGCTCCACGGAACAGACCAATACTTTGCGGTTCGGATCCGGGGAGAGTGTTGTGCTTCCCGAAAGATGTACAATCAAGCCTATGTCACGACCGTAACGGCGATGTCCCTGGCCGACCATACCTACGTGTTCGACCACAGCGTTAGCCCCGCCCTTGGCTACCTTGTCAACGCTCTTGGGTAAATCGATCAGGCCCTTGATCGGCCCAACTGTCACTCCGTGATCCATTGGAACGATCACCGTCTTACCGGTTGCCCGGTTCATGATACGTTCTTTGCGCACTTCCTTACCAATGCTCATTTTTCATCCTCCCTTCCTGACAATGGCATGAATCGATTATATATTTCACACCGCGAACTGAATCTCAACCCTTCTATGAAAAATCTCTTCACTTTATGTGTGCACCTTCCCTATCACTTGACCTCTTACTTCGTTAGCCCCAACCATCTGTAAGGATTTGTCTCTTTTGTCTTCAGTTTTTCCATAATCCCGGGGGGCACCTCGCATTCTTTCACAACACTTACAAGCTCTTCAGGCTTTTCCACGTAACCAAGCAAGTTGAGAACCGTTTGCAGCTTACCTTTTTTCCTGACCTTGTCCCAGGCAAAACTGAAGACAACGCCTTTGCCCGTCTTCTTTTCTTTATTCCATACGATGAGAAAGCCGACAGGATTCTCAAACGTCAGTTCTTTCTTCTGAGAGGTTGTCAGCGCTATTGGGTAGATATCTTTTTTCCCGGCAGTTAGATCCAGCAGAACTTGTATTGCATCGTCCTTGCACCACAAAGGAGACGCAATCCAGATATAAGCCTCCCCCTTCTTCAGGGGATACGTCTTAGGAATGTACCGAGCTACCATATAACCTGCAAAAATGCCCGGGCAAAGGTGACCATGGAAATCAACGCACTTCAATAGATCGTAAGGAGCGTCCGCAGCCCACACCCTAGCAATGGAAACAATAGTGTACTTATCCTGCTCAAGCAGAGCATCCGTTTTTTGCCAGAATAACGATTTGGCAACCGCTTCTTCGCCAAAATCATACTTATGCCTGTCAATGCGCTTCCCGTCATAGCGAACAACCACGCATTCTTCTGTGCTCTTCCGGAATATGGCAATCTTCAACGGGTGGTGTATCGGCCTGTGAAAGAAGAGCATGTTCCCCTTTCCAACCGTGCATCCTGTCTCTTCTCGAATCAAATCGACCAACGGTTCCGTGGTCTTTCCATTGATTATGACATAGCTCGCATCAGTCAGAACGCACAGCCCTGTTTCTCCCTTTCTGGCATCTAAATCCTTCAGTCCATCCCTGAGCGCCGATCTGAGGTCAGCGGCATTGAGGTGTTTGCCCAGAGGCCATAACAACAGCAGGCCCAGCACAAAGATCTGTAACACTCTTTGCATGTTCAACTCCTTAAGGGGGGATGCAGTACCATCCCGCTAAAGGCGGGAAGGGTAAACAACATGGCTGTTTTTCTGGTTCTCTGGATATCACTCGCAGTGCATTCCACAAAATCACTCAAAAAGACCGCAAAGAAAGGCTATTGTTCCTTTTTTGAACCTTTTGCCATGTTGTTTATGCAACTGTAAGGTTCTGACTAGCGGCGGATGGTGATCCCCTTGATCACCAACGGCTCCAGGGGATTGTCCATCGGACCTGTTTGTACAGAACCAATCTTTTGGACCACGTCCATTCCTTTTACCACCCTTCCAAATACCGAGTGTCTTCCATCCAGATGCGGCGTAGCGGCAAGGGTAATAAAAAACTGGCTTCCATTGGTCCCTGGACCGGCATTCGCCATGGAAAAGACACCCCCGCTGTCATGCTTCAACGATGGATCAATTTCGTCGGCGAACTCATACCCGGGTCCGCCTGTTCCGTTTCCGATAGGGCAGCCACCCTGGGTGACAAAGTTTTTAATCACCCGATGGAAGGTCAGACCGTCATAAAAATGCTCGCCCCGTTCTGTCTCCTGCCTTCCCTCTGCAAGGTTGACAAAGTTCCACACGGTCTCAGGACACTCCTTTGCATAAAGTTCACCTTCAAAAGTCCCAAGGCTGGTCTCAAAAACAGCGGTGACACGTTCAACATCTTCCTTGTAATCGTTCTTTACCCCAAGCATAGATCTCCTCCTCCTTCGTATATTTGTGAAGTTTCCTCCGGTCCCGACTCGTCGGCATTGAAGCTCCCTTGTTAGCACAACGGGAGGGTTTTGACGTCCCGTTTATCACTATGTGACCTATTTTGCATTCTTCAATCCAATCGGTCTCAGTAGCTGTGAGTTCAACCTCCCATCAACTGTTATCTCCTCTTCATGAAGTTCATATCCAAATTCGTTTATTGTCAATGAATATCTTCCGGGAATAACGGTGACCTTGAACCTGTTACCAGGCTCTACATAAGCAGTGTAGAGGTTTCCTTTGTCTTGGTTGGTGAGTTGCACCATTATTCCCTGGGCATCTCCCGTAGTTCCAGGCCGTTTGCCCCACACGGCCACACTTCCCAGGAGTTCGACCTGCTTATCGGCGGCCACGGGTGATCTGGGCTGTCCGATATTCGTTTTCTGTTGGATAACTTTCTCTGCTTCCTGGTGCATCTGTTTCGCTTCTTGAAGTTCTTGTTCAGCAGCTTTTTTCCCCTCTCCTAATTCGCCCCCTCCGCTGTCACATGCAACCATGCTCAATAATATTATTACGCTAACAATAAATCTCAAACTCATCTTGGCACCCCCTTATTCTTTCTCAATGATTCCTGGAAGTCCTAAGCAAGAGATCACGCACACCTGTTCTTATTTCGTCTATATCTGCAGGCTTGGTCATATATCGCAAATTGTGCTTTTCAAAAAAAGCGATGTTTTCAGATGTGGGGTATCCCGTAAAGAACAGGAATCGCTCCCCGATGCTTGTCTCCCTCTCCGCAGCCTGTTTGTAGAATTCAATACCGCTCATCACGGGCATGTCTACATCTGAAACAATGACATCGAAGTATTCCTCGCCGGTCTTTCTAAAACCCTCTTCTCCATTTTCCACCGTTTTAACCATGCCCTCTTCTGCCAGAACAATGGACAGTAATTCAGCGATTGCCGGGTCATCCTCCACGACCAGGATCCTTTCCTGCCATATGCCGGGCAACCGCCGAACCTTTTCAAGGTGTTTCTGACCATCTGGCCGTGACTCCAAGAAAGTCTCTATCCCTTTCTTGTGCTCGTGAATCTTTGCTGCCAAACGTTGAAATTCCAAGCTGGCATCTCTGAAAGTGTTCACAACGTATAAGAAAACATGGTTCCATTCAGAGAATTCAGCTGTGACTGTGCGGCTTATCATGGCCTCTTTCGTCAGATTTCCTTCCAACAGCTTCTCCCTGATTTCCATGAAAGGGCGCTCGATCTTCTTTTTTGCGGCACTACTCAGATTTATGAAAGCTGGGGCCCCCTCATTCATACCTGCCAAATATTTTCCGGCGTTAACCATGATATCAAAATGATACGCTTCGTCTTCTGCCAGAAGGCTCAAAAAGTGGGCAAATTCTTCATCGTGTTTGAAAAAGGCCGATGCATCCTTGTAGATATCACCAGCCATTTTTTCGATCTCGAGAAGGAAATCGATAATTCCTTTCACTCAGACCACCCCACATAGATTGGTTGTTGTCAGCCCAAGACGGAAACAGGGTCTTGGGGTCAATCCCGCTGTTTCTCAACTGCGCTGGTTTTTTTGTCTCCCGCACAAATGATGAGCTCATCCCCGGGGTAAATAGGCCGTCTGGGATTAAGATCGTTGCAGATGATGAGGGCAGCAAGCGGCATATTAAACTTTTCTGCGATCAGCGAAAGGTTGTCGCCTTTTCGTATGACATAAATCTGCCCCCGAAGCTCCGCCAGGTGATGCTTCAGGAGGTCTCCAAATCGCTCTTGAAAGCCATCGGCAGCGCCTTTGGGTACGAGAATGTCATGGTTTCCGGGAAAAATGTAGTGACCTCTAATCTCCGGGTTAAGATCCTTAATCTCCTTGAAATGGGTTCCGGCTGCCTGGGCAACGATGCGGATCGGGACGTTCTCAGAAGAATTGATTTTGACTTCATCAAAGGCCACGGGTGCGTAACATTCTTCTTCTGTCAGCTTGAAACCAAATTCCTCAGGAGCGGAAAGAATAAGCTTTACCGAAAGAATTCGGAACACAAACCTCTGAGTCTCAAGAGGGAGATAAAGGTAATAATAGTTGTTCGTTTGCTGTTCGAGGATCTCGGCTTCAAGCCGGTCTTCACCCATATTATATGCTGCGACAGCCAAAGTCCATGAACCGAAAATACTGTGGAGTTCCTTCAGGTACTTTAGGGCTGCCCGTGTTGAGGCAAAGAAGTTTCGGCGCTCGTCAACTTGTCTGTTAACTACTAATCCGTATTTTCGACCCGTGGCAGACATGAATTGCCAGAAACCCACTGCCTTTTTGTTGGAACGAGCATGCGGTAGAAAAGCACTTTCTACCACAGGAAGGTATTTCAGATCATCCGGCATTTTGCTCTCCTCAAGCATTTCCTCAATGTGGGGAAAGTATCGAGGTACGCGCTTTAGCCAGAGAATCACTTGAGGCCTATTCCAAGCCGATAGCAAGACCTCCTTTTCCAACCGTTCTCGGACTTCTTGGATTTCTAGAGGGACCTGTTCACCGCAGAACTCCATCGGTCCGATCGCTTCAAGAGACGAACTCAGGGATGGAAAATCGGCCGGTTCGCCGGATGCCCCACGAACCTGGCCTGCCAATAGAAGCCATACGGCCAACACTGAAACGATTCCCCATCTCGTGTGCAAAGCATTCTTTGTCCTGATTGCCAGCGGCGTGAATATTGTTGAAATTCGCTTATGAAAATCCAATAGTATCTTCCTTTCGTCTCAGGACCACTTCCCTCGACTCGACAAGCTGTCAGCCATAACGGACCCCCTATCCTTTTCCTTCGTGTTCCCTGTAGAGGTTTCTCATATCAATTGACCTGGGGTCAAGGTTGGTCAAACCGTGTCTCAGGATGCCATTACTCGCCGGATATTATGATGCAAGGCCAAAACCCCTCTCTTTTCACAAATCCTTGTAACCCAAATGATCCGCAACAAGCCACAAGCCAAGGCCAAACAGAGCCAACCCCACACCTATCCAGAGATCTGTCCCGAGCCTGTTACCTTGCCTCCTCTCATATATTGCCTGTGCAATCATCCCGATGCCGCAACAAAAGGAGCCAAGTATAACCAGACTGAAAACAAACTTCAAATTGACGCCTTTCAAGAAATCTAACATCTAATTCCTCGGACTGTGATGTGACTCTCCCTGTTCCCGCAGTATCGAGTGTATATTCTTTGCGCTGTCAGCGGTCAGCTATCTTCTTTGCGCCCTATGCCTTGCGCCTTTCGCCTTGCGCCGTTCCCTATGCGCCTCAAGACATTTTAGTGCACGCACGCTCAACAGCTTCCATGAAAGTGTCCCTGGTAAAGGGCTTCATCAAGTGAGGCTTGGCCATACGCTCTAAGAATTCGCGGGTCTCGTCACTGATGTCGCCCGTGAGGAAGAGGAAGCGCCCTGCGAGTTCTGGTTTTGTCTGCTCAACCTGGTTGTACACCTCTGTTCCATCCATCCCGGGCATCCGCAGGTCGCATACAATAAGGTCATACACTTCCGCTTCTATCTTCTTCAGAGCCAGTTCTCCGTTCGTGACAGTGACCACTTCACAGCCTACTCCGGTCAAGATCTCCGTGATGAGTTCGTTGATGTCTTCCTCATCATCTATGACAAGGACCTTTTGGATATCCAGTTTGGCAAGGTCTATCTCACGAGTTTCCTCAACAGAGGGGGCGGTCGGTTCTTCAACTATGGGCAGGTCGACGATGAATGTACTTCCCTCACCCTCGCTGCTCCTGAATTCTATATTTCCGCCGTGAGCCTTTACAATGCCGTAAGATATGCTCAGCCCCAGTCCTGTCCCTTTACTCTCGGACTTGGTAGTATAGAACGGTTCGAGAATGTGTTTCTGCTGGTCAAGCGGTATGCCCGGACCGGTATCAGTGAATTCTACTCTGAGTCGATCAGCATGACGCGTGGTTCGAACCGTGAGCCCCCCCGGTTTATCCTTTTCCTTCATGGCCTGTTGGGCGTTATTTATAATGTTCACAAAGACCTGCTGCATTTGGTTGGCATCTGCCATGGTTTGGGGCAGCTCGGGGTCCAGCTGAGCTTTGACCTCTATGTTGCTTACTCGGAAATCATACTCCATGATCTCCAGGACGTTATTCAAGATCTCGTTGATGTCGGAGAGTTGCTTTTCAGGAGAAGTCTCTCTTGCAAACGATAGGAGGTTCTTTACGATCTTGGCCGCACGCTGTCCCCCACTCAATATCTGTTCCAGATCGCGTACAGTCTTTTCGTCCTCGGTCTGTCCTAACATAATTTCAGTTCGCCCTATGACGGTGGTCAAGGGATTGTTTAGTTCGTGAGCCACCCCGGCGACAAGTTGACCGAGGGCAGAGAGTTTGTTGGAGGCTGGTTATTAGCTGTCATGGTCATACTCCTTTCCCGGGAAGTCCTCAGTTGTTCATGAGAGGGATCTTGGGTCACTCTTTGCGACATTAACAAATGTTCAGGTTTGCTTCCACCATAAAACCCGTATTGTGAACTATGAGCTATTTCTTTTGAACTATGCGCTATGAGCCATAACCTGTTTCAGACGGTCTTCCAGTTCCTTTTCCCTGCCCCAAAAGGAGTGATCGGCTCCTGGCATTATCTCTATCAGTTCTTTGACTCTCGTGGCAGAGACTCTTGCCTTGATTTCTTGGGGCGGAGCGATTTCGTCCTGTTCACCCACAATGATCTTCCGCACAACGCTCGCCTCAAGAGACAGACCCTTGGGCAACAGGAAAGGTGGTGGTGATACAAGCAAAAGGTCGTCCGCACGGTGCTCCGGCCTGTGGCAGTATGCCAAGGCCACTGCTGCACCAAAGGAATAGCCTGCGATGATTTTGGTTCCAATATCGAAACTCTGGTCAAGGAAATCCAGGGCGGCACCGACGTCGTCTTCCTCGCCGGTTCCATCGGAGTAGTCACCTTCACTCCTGCCCACCCCCCGAAAGTTGAAACGAAGGGTTAACAGTCCGGAGCTTTGGCCGGCTCGAACAATGGCTTCTGCCACGTTGTTATTCATGCTTCCGCCGTAGAGCGGATGAGGGTGCAGGGCTATTACAGCACCATTTTTGGCTGCGGATTCATTTCCCAACCGGCCTTCAAGAAGACCAGCCGGACCAGGAAACTCTATCTGCTGTTCTATAAGAATATCGGAGGCCACGCCGACTCCTTTATCTTATTTGCCCGTCGAGAACCTTGTGGTCGAACGACGCCCTCGGCCGTGCGCCTTGCGTCTATTCATATATCTCGGGATTGAGACAAGTGGGCGGCCGTTTACCGCTGAGCATGGCCAGGAGATTCTGCGCTGCCAGAATAGCCATGTTCTTTCGCGCTGACTCGGTGGCCGAGCCGGTGTGTGCTGCTGTCACAACGTTGTCCAGGATAGACAGGCCTTCAGCCATCCTGGGTTCGAACTCGTAGACGTCCAAGGCTGCCCCGGCGATCTCTTTGTCTCTGAGTGCCTCCACTAGATCGGCTTCGTTAATAACCGGTCCCCTGGCCGTATTGATCAGGTAGGCCGTCTTCTTCATTTTCTTAAACGAAGCGGCATTAAAGAGATGGCGCGTCTCCGGTCGAAGAGGCACATGAATGCTGATAAAGTCCGATTCCTCAAAAAGCTCCTCAAGACCCACCTTTCTCGCTCCAAGCTCCTCTTCAAGCACCAGGTTGGTCTTCTGAGGAGAGGAATCCGTATACAACACCTTCATCTTGAATCCTTTGGACATAAGGGCCATTGCGGTCCCTATGCGTCCCGCGCCTAGGATCCCGAGCGTCTTGCCCGTGACATCACCCCCTATGAACTGCAGGGGCCCCCAACCGCTCCAGTCTCCGGCGCGCATCACCTGATCGGACTCGACCACCCTCCGCGCCACGGCAAAAAGGAGCGACCAGGCCATCTCCGCTGTCGCATCTGTGAGAACGTCGGGGGTGTTGGATACAGGCACTTTGCGCCTGGTCGCCTCACCGACATCTATATTGTCGAATCCCACGGCATAGTTTGCATATCCCTTGATCTCTTGAGCCGCATCAAAGAACTCGCTGTCGATCCTATCGCCGAGAAGGCCGATTACACCTTGCCGCCCCCGGACATTCTCGAGAAGCTCTGCCCGGGCCAAGGGTCTATCTTCCGGATTTATTTCCACGTCACACATTTCTCCGAGCAGCTCGATACCTGCCTCAGGAATCATCCGCGTCACGTAAACTTTTGATTTTGCCATGCTATTCCTCTAAACTGTTGAGATTTTCGCCCGAGTTCGAATCTTTTTGGGGAGTGTGCTTCACCCTCTACCCGCACAAATGTTTGCTGAAATCCGTCCTCTCTGTGCTGTCAGCTGTTTCTCTTTGTTCCAGTATGAGTAAATGCCTTTCCTATCATCTTTATATTGCTTCCCTTGTCGATACCAACATCCTTGCCGCACATACACTGTACCCTGCCCTCTTCCTCTTTGACCTCATACATTCTTGTAATCCTATCCTTATGGCACCTCAAAACTTCACCCTGACCAATCTTGTCATATTTCCACAGCTTCTTTTTACAGGCTGCACATTTAATGACTAGCACAACAAATCTCCCTGCGCCTTGCCCTTTGCCCCATCAAGAATGAAGCCCTGACGCCTTGCGGGGAGCGAGCCGGTCAATGTTTCATGGATCTCTCCAAAAATGCTTCCCAGATGCTTTCAGCTATCCTGGTAATCTTCCAGAAAACCAAAAGCACTTTCAATCTTGGTTACAAAGACAAATCCACCCCCTGGTTCAAAAAGGTTGCCGCTCTTTTTCACCGCCTCAAGAACATCATTGGTCTGCTCGTCCCTGGTGACAAGGAAGATGATATCCTTTTCCGGGACTATCTTAAGCCCCAAGGTCTGGCGTATCCCGGTTCCCATGCCGGTAAAGGATGTGGCTCCCTGGGCTCCGGCATTCATCGCCTCGCTTATAACGCTATCACCCTTACCCTTCACCACTATGCAGGTAATAAGTCTCATCGCACTCATCTCTCCTCCTCCTTGCAATAGTATTTAGTGCCCTTTTTCCCGCAGCATCGAGTTCATATTCCTTACGCTGTCAGCGTTCAACTGCTTCCTTGCGCCCTATGCCCTGCGCCTTTCGCCTTACGCCGTTCCCTATGCGCCATGCTCTTTGCGTTATCAATTATGGATGTCCCCTGGATTCACTATGGGGACTATTTGAACTTAATCATTACCTCTTTGTTCATCTCCGCTTTAATGCCGGGCAGATCTTTCATAAACTTTTTGGCATCCTCAAGGGTTTCAGGTTCTAATTGGCTGAATTGCAAAAGCTTCTCCGGCATTTCAAGCAACTTGCCAAAATCGAGCTCCATCATGGTTATCCTGGAGCCTTCCCGATGGGTTGCATTGGTCTGAACAACAGCGCCCTCCACCTCTATGGCCATGACAATCTTCATGCCTTTGAACATCTGTTTCATCTGAGCCAGCATCATTTCCGACTGCTGCTTTTCAGCCGGCGACGGTTTGGGCACCTCAGCCGACTTAGCCGCGTCATCTTTCTTAACCTGTTTTTCTTCTGGCAGCTTCACAATCAGCGTTGCCGGCACCCCCCCAACGAAATGAAAGGTGACAGGCTCCTCTTTATTCTCCGAATCGCTTCCACCAGGGCCAGAAGGCACACTGTTGCTCGGGTTCTGATTGAGCTTCAGCTTGTTGATGTCGGCAAACGCATAAATGGCCTTGTATCCTTCAAACGTATCAGTCGTGATCTTTTTTCCCGAGACATAGGTGACCCCTTCTCCCTTGGTGCCGGCTTCCTGCTTAAGTTTGGCTTCGTCAAAAAGATCAAAGGACTCTTTGGCCTGTTTCTGCTCCGGCTGCTTTGCAGGTGGCCCTTTTCCAGGTTCTGCCATCCCCTCCATCATCTGCTCCACCATTCCCTTCATGAGTTGGACAACCTCTTTGCTCATCATGAAGGTTTCCTCGATTGTACCGCTCCCGTCAGGCTTCACTTTTATAAGCGTGTCGACCTGCAAACAACCGACTAGGCATAGAAAAATCAGCCCAATCAATCCTGCCTTCATAATTTGCTTTGTCATGATTCTATCCTTTCCATCCGCATGCGTAATGCCCCCTGCCCCATGCCGTCCGTGCCTTGACCTTTGCGGTATCAGGGGTGACCCGTCGTTTTTTGCGTCAAAGGATCTTTCGCTTTGTGTGCAAAGCCTCATCTTCGGAGAATTTGTCCAAAACATAGAGCCTGATTTTTCGACTTCTGGGGAACTCCTTCTTCATGAGAGTCTTGAGCAGTTTTCTCAGCTTCTCAGGCTTTACCTGAAACCGCTCCTTGAAATACCCATTTTCAACGACCAACAGATCGTCTTCGGCCAGTTTAGCGATCATGACTGACCTGTTCCGTTTATACGTGCGCAGGTCCAGGCAGTGGGATACTGGCAACGCCTTCAGCCTTTCGCAGACTGCGTCAACGATTCTCGTTTTATCGATCATTTAACCTGACCAATGCAAGCCTGAGTCCCTGACCTGTGGGAGGATTGTGGCACGCGTCGCGGGCCAGTAAAACTATATCTCATATGAAGTATTGCACGTGGGACAGGCCAATACTGATTCAACTGACTTGTTGCTTTGTATTGGGAATAAGGGAACAAGAAAAAGGCAGAAATGGTTGATCCACTTAACTTCTTCGAATATTTGCATAGAACCGCACTTTGAACAGTGTTGCCCCCGCACTATGCCACCATCGACTTTGACCTTACGGGACCTGGTACCCACTATGAGTAACATGCAAAATCACCTCTGATTAGTCCGCAAAAAACCTGTTTTCGCTCTGAGAAACAGGGTCTGACAGATCGGTGCACACGGCACCCCTTTAAATAGGGTTAACGGGTAGTATTGCAATGCAATGCTTTTTAACACAAAACCTCACAAAAAACAAGAATATACACTGGTTACAGGCCTGGGAAACTGTTTGCCCGAAGGGCAAAATAAGAAGCCCCTAAGGGCCCTGGGATTGAAAAGGAGGCGGGTGTGAAGCCTCCCCGTCCTAAAGGGCGGGGGTTCGCTTCGCGGGCTTACGCGCCCGGTAAGGAAGATAGACATTCTTGTATAGCTCCCCTTGACCCCGCCCTAAAGGACGGGCGTTCTGCCTTACGGCAGCACTTCGTGCGCGGGGAGCGAGCCGGTCAAACAGAAAGGGGGCGGAACTTCTCAGCCCACAGGCAACCCAAAGGGGTCAGGACTGTCAAAAACCACCTGATTTGTTTGGTTGTGTTGTCTTATTACTTACTTTTTTAGCCGTTCTTTGGGCCCACGTAAGAGTCGATTGTGGCCATCATCTGAGTTAATTGTTCTCTCAAGAAAGAAAGAACGCGCAGACCATCCTCGGCATTTTTCAAGTCATCCGTCAAGCTCTTCTGGAGCTTGGCAAGGTCTTCCGGCGCGGGGACATTCTTAACCTCAAACTGTTTTATGGACGTGTTAAGAATCTCAAGTTGTTCCCGCTTGGTTCTGAGGTCTGACAGGCCCTCTGAGTTGCAAGCGGCCTTGATTTGCTTCCAAAACTGTTGTGCGACATCTTCCACTTCTCTCTGTGCCATGGCAACCTCCTTCGTTTAGCTGGGACTCCATGAAAAATCCTGCTAATAACAGTACAAAGCCGTTGCTGACAGGTGCGCCCGGGTGACAGATAGGCGACGCGGCGTTATATTCCTCTAACTCATATCGATTTGCAATGTCAAGATTGGAAGTTGGTCTGTGCCTTCTCAACCGCGAAACAAAGAACATCAGGATTAACAGACAGTTCTCACAAAGACACAGAGATCGCAGGACAAAAGGCTAAATGCGCCCCCTGGCTAGTGCCCATCCATAAATAACGTAACCAGCGTCGGGCACGCGGTAAGTTTCCAATTCAGAATGGATGGAAACTAGCTATGTTTTATAGTGAATGGGATCCTCAACACCTGCTTCTTTGAAGCCTTTCTTTCTGAAAAGGCAACTGTCGCACTGGCCACAGGCTCTGCCCTCTGAAGACGGATCATAGCAACTGTGTGTCAAGGCGTAATCAACCCCTAGTTCAATCCCTTTTTTAATGATTTCGGCCTTGGTCATTTGGATCAGGGGTGTTCTCATCTTAGTCAATGCTTGACCTTCCACCGCCATCTTGGTGGCGAGGTTGGCCATGTGCTCAAATGCTTCGATGTATTCGGGACGACAATCCGGGTATCCGCTGTAATCGATGGCGTTCACACCCAGGAAAATGTCTGACGCCCCGATGACCTCTGCCCAGGCAATTGCGTAAGAAAGGAAGATTGTGTTTCGTGCCGGGACGTACGTGACGGGGATCTCCTTCTCGATCTCCTGCTCGGTACGACCTTTCGGCACTTCGATATCATCCGTTAGTGCGGAACCGCCTATTTTCGCGAAATCAACGTCGATCACCAGATGTTCTTTGGCGCCAAATGCTTTTGCCACCTTCTGGGCTGCCTCCAATTCACAGGCATGACGCTGTCCATATTGAAAACTGAGGCTGTAAACGTCGTAGCCCTCATGTCTTGCAATGGCCATAGCAGTCGTGGAATCAACCCCACCGCTGGAAAGAACAATGGCTTTGTTCGGGTTGCTCATCAATTGGTCTTCTCTCAGACCCCTCTTTGGTCAGGGAGCCAGATCATTTTGTGAAGCTGAAGATGAAGTCTCACATCGAGGCAATCTTCCAGAATCCATCTTGCCAATGTCTTGGGCTCCATAACGCCAAAGACCGGAGAGAAGTGAACTATGTTTGTTCTGCAAATGTTGGAATTCGTAAGAGCTAATATTCCCTTCGCATACTCGTAGTCTTCCCGATCTCCAACGACAAATTTCACCTCGTCATGGTCAGTCAATCTTTCCAGGTTCTTTAAATCGCTGCTGTTCGTCTCACCACTGGAAGGACATTTGAAATCGACAATCTTTACGCAGCGGTCATTGACCTGACTGATGTCGCAGCTGCCGTTGGTTTCCATGAGAACCTCATAGCCCTGCTCAAGCAAGCGATGAATAAGAGTGGGGGTCTCTTCCTGGATCAGGGGTTCACCACCTGTGACTTCAACGAAAGGGCATTTGAGAGAGGAGACCCGCTCAACAATATCATTGATCCCCAGGTCATCACCCCCTTCATAAGCGTACCGGGTATCACAGTACGAGCACCTTAGGTTACATCCGGTCAGCCTGACAAAGACGCAGGGACGGCCTGCGCAAGAGGATTCCCCCTGGATACTGTAGAAAATTTCATTGACTTTCAAAGCCACTCATTCCTCCCAATAAGCGGCACCAGTCCCAGGGGTTTCGGAGGCCTTGACCCTGGAAATCTGGACAGAATCCGAATTGAGTTTCTTACACAACTCGTGATAAATCAACTTGGCAATATTTTCAGATGATGGATTCACTTCCTTAAAGGCTGGAAGATCGTTGAGGTGAGCGTGATCCAAGTCCTGGATCACATCTTTAACGGCCCGTTTGATATCCCTAAAATCGATACCTATGCCGATCTCGTCAAGCTCCTTACACTTCACAAAGACTTCAATGGTCCAATTATGCCCGTGAATTCGAGCACAGTCGCCCGCGTAACCCTTGAGAGAATGGGCCGCGGCAAAATGGGTCTTTACATACACTTCAAAAACGCCGGGCATGATTCCTATTCCTTCGCTTACCTTTGCCGCAAACCGCGCGACAAGCCATTCGACAAGCTCACGGCAATGTTTCTATTTGTCTTGCTCATGAAATCTCATCCACAGTACTCGTTCTAATATGCGGATAAGGTTATGGGACTCCTCATCTATTTGACTCTCCTTGACAAACCTGTATTTTGCAAAGGTGTTTAGTCTCGAGAGTAGTAATTCACAGACTTCGTGAAATGCTGCCCTGCGTACTTCCAGGTCTGTCGGTTTTAAGGCGACCCACTCCGTTGAAAGGGCAATTGTGCAGGTGCGCCCTTGCTGGTCGGTTATGCAGACTGCCTGCACATTCGAAAGGTACTGTTTGTGCTCGAAGTAGACCTCCCAACCCACGAGACCAAATATATCAACGAACTTGTTGATTTCATTGCAAAACAGCTTGAAGTGCCGCTTACTCGTCTTGTAAACTCTTTCTTCTGGTGGTTTTGCCATCTGTCTCCTCCTTGATCTAGTGTCCCGTCCCACGAATAAGCTTAATTACTTATGCTGAAGCCGAAAGCCTTTTCAGAGTGACATTGAGCATTTTCGGCATCAGACGTCAACTGAGTGTAGCGTTAAGAATCATAATCTGTTTGAGGGCCTTAGGCCCGAGTTGTTATGATTTAGCGGAACGAAGCTGACGTCCCGAAAATGCTCGCGGAGCAAGGAAAATGGCTTGCCGGCGAAACCATATTCTTGGAACGAACTCGTGAGACACGGCACTAGCTGGTTGCATGCTCAATCTTCTTCCTTCAGACATTGATGGGCACGCTCAAGTGCGGCATTGCCATAAGCCCACTTGGTTGGCAATGCCTCATGTGCGTGTCTTATGAGTTTCTCGTAATTTACCACCATCGTCGCATAAGTAGCCTTCATATGCTCTTCGCCGAATATGGCCTTTCTGTCACATTCATCTCTTCGCTCCTGGTTCTTTATCATGGTATTCCGGCTCATTCTAGCCGAATTATACCAGTAATGGCATCTCCCGACTGCAAAGCCGAAGCAATCATCCGGGATATCGTCCTGCTCGAGCGCATCAATCTGCATCTTGGCTTCATCCAACAATGCAGCCAAGGCCCCAGGTGAAACCCCTTCCTTCACACGAGTTTTCACTGTCTCCAGGGCTTGCAGGACCTCTTCCTCCCCACTTGTCGCAGCGGAGGAGAATAAGAACACGATTGCCGAAACCAGGATGCTGATTCTGAAAATCTGTTTCATATGACCTCACTAAGAATAAGAGATTGTCCACTTGCCACGCATAGTATCCTTACCCCTTCTTCTCCTCTCTGGCAATTATTCTATACGTTTCGTAATATATTTGCTCGCGCGGGCCTGTAGCGACCACTTCAATCTGTTGCTTTTTTGAAATCCTATAGATAATCCTTAACCGGCTCACCTGAAAACTTCTCAATCCTGGCAGGGCTTCTTTCAGGAGCTTTCCGGAATGTGGCTCAGCCATAATTGCATGCAGCGACCCTTTGATCTTCTTCTTGAGATGGGGATGCATTCCTCGAATAAGTGCTGCGATATCATCCGGAATCCTGAGTTGTTGGGGCTTGCTCGTCATACTATGCAAACAGTTCTTCCAGCGTGTATAGTTTCGCCTTCTTTTTCTTTAACGCAGAAAGTCCGTTTTTGATCTCGTCCATCAACGCCTGGTCAGAGCGGATGAGATTCGTCTCCTTCCAGCCCGCGAACTCGTCAGGGCTCACCAGTACTGCGGCAGGACGACCATTCTTTGTGATAACGACCTCTTGGTCAGTCGTGCCCACCGTCTCTACGAGCTTGCTGAGCTTCATCTTCACTTCTGAGAGCGACAATGTTTTCATCCTGTAGACCTCCATTATGGTTGACCAGAATTCAGACCATTTTATTGTGGCTGTTTTGAAATGTCAACATGAAAAAGGAATTTGCCGCAGACACAGATTATGTCACCACGGACCGGGTGTTTTCGTGGCTAAGAGAACCAAGAGCCTTTTAAAGCTTGATTTTCTCTGGAGTCCTTTGTAGTTAGTGCCCATCCAGACATAACGTAACAAGTGTTGGAAACCTTATCCTGTAACCCACAGGAAGAAACGTGAACGACGTACAGACTAAAGATGCTATTGGCGCGGTTGCGGTAGTGGGGGGCGGTATTGCGGGAATGCAATCCGCTCTGGACCTTGCCTCATCCGGATTCTTCGTCTATCTGATTGAAGCTTCACCTGCCATTGGCGGTACCATGGCACAGCTTGACAAGACCTTCCCCACCAATGAGTGCTCCATGTGAATTGTCTCGCCCAAACTGGTCGAGGTCGGCCGGCACCCCAACATCGAGCTGCTAACCCTGTCTGAAGTGGAAAATCTGTCAGGAAAGGCCGGTGATTTTGAGGTGACCGTTGTTCAGGCCCCACGTTACATTGACATGGACCTGTGCATTGCCTGCGGCACCTGCGCGGAAAAGTGTCCCAAGCGCGTTATTGACGCTTACAATGCCGGCCTGGGCGAGCGAAAGGCCGCCTATCTTACCTACCCCCAGGCCGTGCCCCAGAAGTATGCGATCGACGCCGGAAACTGCATCTATTTTCTCAAACCGGGGCGGTGTAGGGCGTGCGAAAAATTTTGTCCGACCAATGCCGTCAACTTTGAGGAGAAAGCCAAAATTCACAAGATCCGCGTGGGGGCCATGATCCTTGCTCCGGGTTTTGTTCCCTATGATCCCCTCAAGCGAGACACCTTTTCATACGGCCGCAATCCGAATGTGGTAACCAGCCTGGAGTTTGAAAGGATACTTAGCTCCTGCGGCCCCTACCAGGGACACATGGTGAGGCCCTCTGATCAAAAAGAACCCAAAAGGATCGCATGGCTCCAGTGTGTAGGGTCACGAGACAGCCACGAGGGCGCCAACCCTTATTGTTCAACGGTATGCTGCACCTACACAATTAAAGAGGCCATGGTTGCAAAAGAACACAGCACTGGTGTCTTCGATGCAGCAATATTCAACATAGACATCCGGACCCAGGGCAAGGGCTCAGAAAAGTACTACATGCGGGCCAGGGATGAATCGGGGATCAGGTTCATAAAGTCAAAGATCGATAGTGTTGTGCCTGTGGACGACACAGGAAACCTCAGGATTCGATACACGAACGGGGCCGGGAAACGGATTGAAGAGGATTTTGACATGGTGGTCCTCTCCGTGGGGCTGAGCGTACGAGAAGATACGGTCTCCCTGGCCGAAAGACTCGGCATAGAGGTTGGCCAGTACGGTTTTGCAGCCACCAGCAGCTTTGCGCCCGTTAAGACATCGCAACCCGGTATCTATGTTTGCGGGGCCTTTCAGGACACCAAGGACATCCCGTATTCAGTCATGCAGGCCAGCGCAGCCGCCTGTGCAGCAGGGAGCCGACTTTCTGAAGCGCGAGGCACCATGGTGCAGGAAAGACCCCAGGTGCATGAGCGCGTTATTGCGGGGGAGCCCCCGCGCGTGGGGGTCTTTGTTTGCAACTGCGGTAAGAACATCGGGGCATTTGTCCGGGTACCGGAAGTGGCAGAATATGCGAAAAACCTGCCGTACGTCTCCTATGTGGAGGAAAACCTCTTTACCTGTTCCCAGGATACCCAGGAAAAGATAAAGGACGTTATCAAAGAGCACGGGTTGAACCGTATTGTGGTGGCTGCGTGCAGCCCCAGAACCCACGAACCACTTTTTCAGGAGACTGTGACCCAGGGGGGCCTTAACAAGTACCTCTTTGAGATGGCCAACATTCGGAACCAGTGCTCATGGGTCCATAGCACTGATCCGGACTCGGCGACAGAGAAGTCAAAAGACCTGGTACGTATGGCTGTGGCCAAGGCAGCTCGGCTGGAGCCTCTGGAAGAGGTGAAGCTGGACGTAACTCAGGCAGGCCTTGTTATAGGAGGTGGGCTGGCTGGCATGACAGCAACCCTTGGGCTTGCGGATCAGGGTTTCCCTGTCCATCTGGTTGAAAAGGGAGAGAGACTGGGGGGCCACGGCCAGAAACTCTTAAAAACGTGGAAAGGCGAAGACATACGGGCCTTTCTGGCAGAGATTGTTCAAAGGGTGGAAGACCATCCGCTCGTTTCTGTGCACCTGCAATCCACCGTTGTAGAAGCCGAAGGATTTGTAGGGAATTTCAGGGCTACCGTAAAGACCGGGGAGGAGACCGAAGTTGTTGAACACGGTGCGACCATTATAGCCACAGGAGCGCATGAGCTTAAGCCGAGCGAGTATCATTTCGGAGAGCACCCCAACATCTTTACCTCCCTGGACCTTGACAGGGTTGTTGCGACAGATCCTGACAGGCTCAAGGAGATCAAATCGGCGGTCTTCATCCAGTGTGTTGGTTCGAGAGAACCAGAAAGGCCATATTGCAGCAAGGTTTGCTGCACCCATTCGGTTCAGAGCGCCTTGAGACTGAAAGAGCTGAACCCAGACATGGACATCTATGTCCTGTTTCGTGACATTCGCACGTATGGTCAGAGAGAAGCTATTTACAGGGAGGCTCGTTCCAGAGGGATCGTTTTTATCCGCTACAGTCTGGATGAAAAACCGAGGGTGGAGATAACAGACAACAGACTCAGTGTTACACTCTTAGACCAGATGCTTCAGATGGAAGTCCGGATCGATGCAGACCTTATAACCCTTGCGTCGGCTATCTTGCCGCCCGAAGACGGCAAGCTCTTTTCAAGGCTCTACAAG
>JAQYVR010000018.1 GCA_030145395.1 Desulfobacteria bacterium | reverse complement strand
AGGTCTGCCACAGGCGAGGATCTTGTCGCCATAGATGAAATAGGCCCTCAGGTATCCCACAGTGTGCGCGCGTTTTTTGATAATCCTGAGAATCAGAGAAACATTAAGCGGATGATTGAGGAAGCTGGCATCACGTTTGCGACCGAAGAGGCGGCAGCAGAGGAGCCTCTGGCCGGCCAGACAATTGTCCTCACCGGTGCCCTTGAGTCCATGACACGGGCAGAGGTAAAGGCTCGCATTGAGTCACTGGGCGGCAAGATTAGCTCTTCTGTGAGCCGGAAGACCACCTATGTGGTGGCAGGAAAGAACCCGGGATCTAAACTTGACAGGGCCAAGGAGCTAGGAATAACGATACTTGATCAAGAAAAATTGACTGGCTTACTTTCGCAGGGGTAGAGTTATGAAAAACGTCAGAGCCCATATCATCGTCGACGGACGGGTTCAGGGTGTGTGTTTCAGAATGGATACAAGGCGTGCAGCTCTGGAAAGAAACGTTAAGGGTTGGGTGAGGAACCTACCCGATAGGCGTGTTGAGGCGGTATTGGAGGGAGCCGAAGCTGACGTGAAATCTATGCTGAAATGGTGCGAAGCTGGGCCTCCTCTTGCCCGTGTAACTGACGTCTCTTTGACGTGGGAGCCGTACACGGGAGAGCTTGGCAGTTTTGATATTACCTTTGTCTGATGGAAGGTTGGTTCTCACCCGATGACAACCGAATCGGATGAGAACCAAACCTAAAGGTCGAAAAGTGTTTCGGACCTACATTGCCGTTTTCAACGCCTTGCCTGGCTTAAACTTTACAGTATTGGAAGCCTTGATTTTGATAGTCGCACCCGTCTGAGGGTTTCTACCCTTGCGAGCCTTACGACGCACCTTTGAGAAAGTTCCAAAGCCTACCAGTGTTACCTTCCCGTCTTTCTTTTTCAGGGCCTTGGTTACAGTATCCACAAAGGAATTCAGCGCAGTACCAGCCGCTGCCTTCGAGATACTAGCGTCTTTGGCCATCTTCTCCACAATGTCTGCCTTTGTCATTGTTGCTACCCTCCCTTTCCACTTAAGGTTTACCCCAAATTCTTTGCAGAACCCCCTACTACAGCGATTTTCCATTACATTGATATAATACAGATGTCAACAGTATAATGCACTTTTTTTCGTTTTTTTTCTTCACAGAGCAAGATTCTGCCTTGGTTTCCGACGAACACCCTTCTTATTTGCCCCAAAATACAGGGCCTTTGTGAAGAGACGCTTCATGAAATCCTGTAAGCCTTCATCTTGGAAAGAAGCGTGGGGTGGCTTATTTCCAGTAGTTTAGCGGCATGAGTCCGATTGTTGTTGGTTTCCCGGAGGGCCCTTTGGATCAACGACTTTTCCAATACTATGGTATTGGCTTTAATAGAAATGCTGTCCACGGCCCACGTATCATCTCCAGCGGCTGGGCCACTCCGTACCTCGTCGGGCAGTTCGTCGCGGCATATCTCAAATCGTTCTGTCAACACGATCGTACGTTCGATGACATTTTCAAGTTCCCTCACGTTGCCGGGCCACGAATAGTCGATCAGGCACTGGAGTGCGTCCGGCCGAATCTCCTGAATCGCTTTGTGCAAGCGCTTGTTGAATTTGTCGATAAAATGATCAATCAACAGAGGGATGTCTTCTCTTCGTTCCCTCAAAGGCGGCACGTGGATCGAAATCACATTGATTCTGTAAAAGAGGTCGTCCCTGAAACTGGCTTGTTTGACCCCTTCGGCCAGGTCCTGTGCTGTAGCTGCGATGATTCGGACGTCCACTTTGGCAGATTGGTTGCTTCCTAGTGGCCGCACCATTTCATCTTGAAGCACTCGAAGCAGCTTCACTTGAAGCGAAAGGGGTAACTCTGCAATCTCATCCAGAAAAAGCGTTCCACCACTGGCTTCCTGAAAGAGCCCTTTTTTGTCTTTTCTTGCGTCGGTAAAGGCCCCCCTGACATGTCCGAAGAGCTCGCTCTCCAAAAGGTTTTGAGGCAGCCCTCCACAGTTGATAGCCACCATGGGGCCGCGTTTCCGATCTCCATTATGATGGATGGCCCTTGCAATCAATTCCTTGCCCGTGCCGCTTTCTCCGGTGATCAGAACCGTGGTCTTGTAGTCAGAGATCTTCTGGATGGTGTCAAAGATGTTTTGCATAGACTCGCTCTTGGCGAGGATGTTCTGGAAGGAGAAGGTCTCTTCAACCGCGTTCCGGAGTCTGATGTTTTCCTGTCGCAAACGGTTTCGCTCTTCAATCTGGCCCAGCTTGAGGAGGATCTCATCGGGCTTAAATGGCTTGGAAATATAGTCAGCCGCTCCAAGCTTCATAGCATCAACTGCTGTGTCGATAGTACCGTAGGCCGACATCATGATGATAGCTGAGTCAAGTCCTTGCGTTGATACCTCCCTGAGGAAGGCGAGACCGTCCATCCCGGGCATGCGCAAATCACACAAGATGAGATCAAAAGAATTGGTTTCAGTCAAAGAGAGTGCTGCGGTGCCGTCGGCGGCGGAACTGACCGTGTAGCCTGCTTTTTCCAGGACCACAGTCAGCATATGCCGTAGATTGGGTTCGTCATCAATGACCAGGATATGTTTAGACATCTGAGTCATCATTCCCTGTGACAGATGTTAGAATAGAGCCCTGGCAAAAGCATCAGCATCAAACTCTTGCAGGTCATCAGCCTTTTCACCGAGACCAATGTATTGGATGGGTAGTTTCAAACTGTGGCTTATGCCTACTACAATCCCGCCTTTTGCCGTGCCGTCGAGTTTTGTCAGGACAATGCCGGTTATTTCAAGGGCTTCGTGAAAGACCTCGGCCTGTGATATTGCGTTTTGTCCTGTTGTGGCATCCAAAACCAACAGGATTTCCTGAGGGGCTTCCGGGATTTGGCGGGTCACCGTGCGGCCGATCTTCTTGAGTTGTTCCATCAGGTTGACCTTGGTATGAAGACGGCCAGCGGTGTCGATTATGACCACATCTACGCCCCTTGCTGTTGCAGCCTGCATGCCGTCATATACCACAGAAGAGGGATCGACTTTAGCGGAGGGTTTGGCTTCGTGTCCCTTATGGCGGACGACCTCTGCGCCGACACGCTCTCCCCAAATCTCTAGTTGCTCAACAGCAGCGGCCCTGAAAGTGTCGGCTGCAATTAACAGCACCCGATGTCCCTGTCTTATATAGCGATCCGCCAACTTTCCAATCGTGGTCGTCTTACCGACTCCGTTGACGCCTATGACCATGATGACATGGGGTTTGTTTTGGGAGATTTGAACCGGTTCTGATTGGACCTTCAGAAAGGAAAGAATCTGATCCTGAAGTGCATGTCTGAGTTCATCGGGATTGTTCAGGTCCTTCTTCTCGACCGCTTCCCGGACCTTTTCAATCAAGGCCATAGTAGTCTGTACACCGATATCTGAGGTAATAAGAATCTCCTCAAGTTCCTCGAGCAGGTCTTCATCAATCTCCTTCTTCCCGAGGAAAAGCTTGTCAAGGCGGCCAGTGAAGGCATTCCTTGTCTTTGACAAACGGTTCTTAAGTCTGCGGAAAACTCCTTCCTTCGGCGCTTCGGATACTGGCGTTTCCCCTTCTAATTGTTCTGTTTCATCAACCTTGGAAGTCTTTGGTATTTGCTCAGGCGTGGGCTCTTGTTCTTTTTGTACGGGGGACTTCGGAGCTTTGTCGGGTTTCTTTCTTCTCAGTCCAAAGAAAGACCTTTCTTCTATGGTTTCGGATACTGGCGTTTTGTCTTCTGATTCCTCTGCTTCGTCAACCTCCGGGGCCTCCGGCGACTCTTGCTGGGCCACATCTTTCGGAGCTGTGCCCGCTCTCTTCTTCTGGAACCATTTCGGGGCCATGGGTAGGTGCTTCCACTATTCGAAACTGGGTGTTCGTTATGGAATTACGTAAATACATCAATCACAATTCACGATTACTTTCAAGGTTTATTGAGACGAGTTTCGAGATTCCCTTGTCCTCCATGGTGACACCAAAAAGGGCGTCTGCCACCCCCATTGTCTGCTTATTGTGGGTAACCAGAATCACCTGGGACTCTTTTCCTATCTCTCGAAGCATGTCGTTATAGCGAAACGTGTTTACATCGTCCAGTGGTGCATCAATCTCATCAAAAACGGAAAACGATGCGGGCTTTATCAGAAACAGCGAGAAGACAAGGGCAATAGCAGACAGAGCCTTTTCGCCGCCAGACAAAAGACTCATTCGGGTGAGTCTTTTTCCCGGCGGATGTACTAAGAAAGAGACCCCTGATTCTAATGGTCGCCTCGGATCGGTGAGTGCCAGCTTAGCTGTGCCGCCCTCAAACAATCTGGGAAAGACATGTTGCAGCTTTGCATTTACAGCCTTGAAAGTCCGCATAAACTGTTTCAGCGACCTTCGGTTGATCTTGCGAATGACTCGATGCAGGGCGTCTACAGCATCGACTAAGTCATCGCGCTGTTCAGTGAGAAATCGGTACCGTTCCTCCAGGGTCTCATATTCCTGAATTGCCGCAAGATTTACATCACCGATTCTCATTATCTTTTCGCGAAGACGTACCAGCGCATCGTCCGCTTCCTCTACTGAAAACGCTTCGGGGTGATCGTCATGATCAGAGCTTTCGATGTCTAAGTGGTAGCTTTCCCTAATGCGACTTACAAGGTGTTCTCTCTGCATTCGTCTCTCGGTTTGCTTTAGTTCGAGTTGCTGGATCTTTTGCAGAGTTTGTTGTTGGGCGCTACCAACATCTGAAAGTGCCCGGTCGCTTTCTTCCAGCACCCTTTCAATAGCCTGGTATTGAGCTTCCATCTCAGCCAAGGCTTCGTCCGCGGTTTCTATCTCGTTATACAGACGCCCAATCTTATCTCGGTCTCTTCCCAGCTGCTCCTGAACAGTCGTGCTGTCAAGTTGCTTTTGCTCCAGCTGCTTGGCCAAGTGGCTCATTTCTCGCAGACGCTCATCCCGGAAAGTCTTTAGACGTCGCACGGTATTTTGGGCGTTGTCATATTCTGCCCGGAGTCTCGTCAATTCCAGGCTTAGCCCCACAAGCTTCTGGTCCGAAGACTCTAAACCTTCTGAAGCTTCTTTGACCTCTGCTCTCGTTTGGCCCACAGCGGACTCGGTTGTTTGAATCTCTTTTGTGAGTTCAGACAACATCTCTTCATACTTGGAGTGTTCCAGGTCCAGGTCTGTTGTCTCGCCCATGTTTTGCTGGGCTTCGAGGTTTGTGGCTTTCAACCTATGACGGGCGTGCCTAAGCTCTTCTCCCAGCCGGTACAGCTCCTTGTCAAGATCCAGTTCTTCCTGACTCTTCTGACGCTCGATCAGCCGAGTTTCTTGAATGCGTTTTTCCAACGCAATGGCTTCCGCCTCCAATTGTTCCTGTGTGGATTTTTCTTTTGCAGTCGCGGTTTCCAACTTGGAAAGCTGCTTACCCAATTCCCGAATTTCCTTCTTCTTGGTCAGTATACCGGAGGCCGCATTGTCCGAACTTCCTCCCATCAAGATGCCTTGTGAGGAAACGCGGTCCCCTTTCTGTGTAACAACCGAATGAGAAAAGCCGTTTCTGTTCCAAAGGTGCAAAGCCGCCGGCATGTCTTTGACAATCACTACATGCCCCACGAGAAATTCAATCAGGTCTTCATATCCCTTTCTGACCTTTATGTGATCAACGAGAAGGCTTTCAGAGTCAGCCAAGCTTGCCCGAGAAACTGCTGTGTCTGTATTCATGACGGGCCTGACGCCCTTAATCGGGATAAATGCCCCCCGCCCGGCCGATTGTGTATGAAGATAATCAATGGCAGCCAAACCGCCCTCCTGGTCCTTAACGATGACGTATTGCAGGGCTTCACCCAGAGCGGCTTCCGCTGCGTCTTCATAGGAGGGTTGGACTTCAATAACGTCGGCTACCAGTCCATGAATCCCGGTTTGATTCCGGTCCGGTGATTCGGATCCTCTCATTATTGCGCGAACTCCCTCTTTGTACCACTCATAGTTCTCATCCATCTTCATGAGTGCTGTATGACGGGAGCGAATTTTGTGTTTTTCAGCTTCCATGATTTGAACCTTGCGTATCTGATCGGCAAGAACCTCTCGTTTTTCCGTGAATTGTCCCTCCGATGATTTGAGGTCTTTGCTTATCTCCTCCAAGTTCTTCTTCAAATCATGAAGAGCCGGGTTCGCCTTAGTGAGGCCTTTTTCAAGCCTGACAATTTCGGCCTCGGCCTGGCGTTTTTCTTTCTTGATATGCTCAATCCGCCTTGTAAGGGCTGCCTTGTTTTCTGAGGTGTTTTGCAGCGTGTTCTGATAGGCGGCTCTGCGCGTGACAAGGTCCATGAGTTCAGTCTTCTTGGTTTCGAGGATTTGATTCAGTTCTGCCAGGCGATTTTTCAATGTGTGCTTGGTAGGTTCTTCTTGTTTTATGTTTTCCTTGGTTCTATCAATCTCCTGTTGCAGGGCAAGTGCGCGTTCGTCTATGTTACGACATTCGAGATCTGTCTGGTTATCCTTTTCCCCAATCTCCTTGATTTCAGTCTTGAGCTGCCTGCTTTCGGTGTTCAGACGCTCAAGATCCTTGGTTCCGTGTTCAAGGTCCCTCTCAAGCTTGTCGACGGTACGCTGGAGTTGATATCTGGTTGCTTTATGCTTGGAGATCTCTTCGTGCTTAGCTGTTCGTTCCTGCTTGATCCCTTCAATCGCCGCATCGAGCTTTGCAAGTTCGGATCCATGTTTGAGATCGGTGTCTTTCAACGACTGAAGTAGGGCATCGGTTTCACTAATCTCCGCGTAGATAGCCTTGTAGTGATGCGTTGCCAATCCGACTTCCAAATGCTGAATCTGTTCCTGATAGGCCTTGTATCGCTCGGCTTTTCCAGCCTGGCGCTTAAGGCTGTTCATCTGGCGCTTAATCTCAATGATAACGTCGTTAATACGCTGCAGGTTCTGGTGGGTTCGCTCGATCTTCCGAAGGGCCTCGTTTTTTCGACTCTTATAACGGGTTGTGCCTGCGGCCTCTTCGACAAAGTAACGTCGCTCCTCCGGACCCGCGTCGATAAGAGTCGTTATCCTTCCTTGTTCAATAACAGAGTAGGTCTTGGATCCAACGCCACTTCCCATCAACAGGTTCTGTATGTCCTTGAGCCTGCTCGGTTGCTTATTGATGAAGTAAGCGCTCTCACCTGAACGGAAGAGACGACGGGCTACCATGATTTCAGAAAACTCTCGGTATTGCTCCGGGATATCCCCGTCATCATTGATAAGGGTAAGCGCCACCTCAGCCATGTTCAAGGGGGGTCTTTTTTCAGTGCCGGAAAAGATGATGTCTTCCATTGATTTGCCGCGCAGCAGTTTGACACTTTGTTCCCCCATTACCCAACGAAGGGCGTCGACGATATTGCTTTTGCCGCAACCATTCGGACCGACTACTGCGGATATCCCCTCTGGAAATGCAACAGTTGTCTCATCTACAAAAGACTTGAAACCGGTAACATGTATTTGTTTGATTTTCATGACAAATGACCTCTTCTTGGCAAGTCCTAATAGTCCCCAATATTCAGAATAATATTTTTATCAAAGGGAAAAGGGTTTGTAAAGAAAAAAGTACTATAAAATGTATATCATATATTGACGGACACAATATATGGGGTTTTTGTCGTAGGTTGGGATTGGCGGGTAGGCTAGCCCATCCTCCACAGATTGAGGAAGGCAAGCACACTCACAAATGACGTTTATATCCCTGACTTGAGTAGGGAGGGAGAAGCCCAAATCCACTGCCAAGAAAACGAGGCACCAACAATAATCGATACCATTGCAACGGGTTATCTCAGAGCGGGGCTGTCGAAATCTGTCACCTTGCCGAGTTAGTTGCTATGCTATTCTTTCCTTCGTTTTTTTGACCCTTCGGGTCTGCCGATTTCACCGGATCTTCTTTGTTGGTGGGCACTTGAAGTACCTTAGTACGTCGGCGCACCCACCGCCGCGCATCTCCGGCAAACTTGACAGACTGTGGATCCGGGAGAAGGGAAAGCTCTTGTAAATCATAGGTGAATAGACTACTCTACAAGGAAAAACAGGTTCTTAAGTAAACAAAATGTTGAATTTTCGTTTTGGAAGGCGTCTTGCCGTGGCTGAAGAAGATTATGATTTTCCACCTTTCCGCCCTCCCAGCGAGGCCGACAGCCTCCTTCTGAGAGTAACCCGAGGGTGCCCCTGGAATCGGTGTGCCTTTTGCCCCATGTATAAACAGATCAAGTTTGAAAGACGTCCAGTTGAAGAAGTCAAACGAGATATTGATACGGCTGGCGTCTACACCGGCGGAAACGTGGAGACTGTGTTCATAGGGGATTCAGACAGCCTGGTTATCAACACTGAAGAGATGTGTCAGATCCTTGTTCATCTGCATGATACCTTCCCGTCTCTGACCCGGGTCACAAGCTATGCACGAACCTTGACTCTCAGACGGAAACCAATCGGGAGCTTGGAGAAGATAAGACAGGCTGGGCTGACGCGACTTCACATCGGCCTTGAGACGGGAAGTGCGCGGCTACTGTCACGGATAGAGAAGGGTGCAGTGCCCGATACCATGATCCGGGGATGTGCCAAATCGAGAGATGCCGGCTTTGAAGTTTCCCTCTATGTGCTTCTGGGAATCGGGGGCGAGTCGAGCTGGCAGGAGCATGCCCTGAAAACAGCCTCAGTGCTCAACAAGATCAATCCTGATTTTATCCGAGTAAGGACCCTGACTCCACAGCCGGGCACGCCTGTTTTTCAATGGTGGGAAGAAGGGAGTTTTGCAATGCCGGGTCCTGAAACGATTCTGAAGGAACAGAGAGCATTGATTGAAGGCCTTTCGGTTACATCGCAATACCTTTCTGATCATGTCTCCAACTATGCCCCTGTCGATGGGAATCTGCCAGCCGACAAAGCGAAGATGCTTTCCGAGATCGACACGGCCATAGAGAGACTTTCTGAGGACGTTGCTTACAAGGCTGATCTTGAAGGCATGCGATATCTGCGAAGCTTATGAGGGAGATTTTATGCCGCTTTATGAATATGAATGTGCTGTTTGCAGCGGAAGTTTCGAGGTGATTCTTGACTTGGATGAGACTGCCCCGCCATGCCCAAACTGTGGTGGGGATGAGTGCAGAAAATTGATTGGAGCCCCGGCGGTTCACATCAAGGCAGACCAAGCAACAGGTCGGATTGAAAAGAGAGTCAAGGGCTATTTGAGGGCCGGCAAAGTCAAGGACGCGGTGCGCTTTGCTGACAAGGCCTCCTCCATGGTCAAGTCGGATAAGGTCAAACAGATAGCAGACAAGCTGCATCAGAAGAGTGGGGAATAGACACCTTCTTGAGACGTTCTCTTTTTCTAACTCTCTGAGCCAGACTCACCCTCATCAGCAGATTCAGACTCCAGTTCAAAGCAAGTTTCCAATTCATAAATGAGGAATTTTGTTGCTGAGCAATGCTTCGCGTCTGATGAGCAAACCCGCGGAGAACGCCGCTCATCGTAAAAAGGGCCATTTATGGATGGAAACTAGATAGCAAGTATGACTATGGAATATTCTGTCGAAGTTATTGAAGAGCTTGAGAAGCAGTTTAAGGCGGCGGCGTTGCACAGGCCGATGCGTGTCGAGCGTTATGAAGCCGGCACCGAATTGGTTTATGATATTACAGGAGTAGCTCAGGCAAGCAAAGGACGGCTTCGTCTGGTTGTCGAGAAGTTTGTCGGTGGCGGGTTTGCCGGACAGGTATACCGAGTGAAAATCCTGCATATTGATTCCCAGTCCGGGCTGATAGACGGACTTGAGATTGGGAAGATTTATGCGATGAAGATTCTTGTTCCTCCGACAGGTCTTTCGCACCTGTTTCGT
>JAQYVR010000277.1 GCA_030145395.1 Desulfobacteria bacterium | reverse complement strand
GGCGCTGTTGTTGCGGCAGTTGGCGACAAGTCAATTACGCTCTTAGTTCAGACTGCCCCCTTGTTGAACAAGTCAATTTGCACAATTACCAAGGCGGTCGCCATCCCGGCAGCCGGTCACGAAGCGTTCTTACACCCACTTTTGTAATATTGATGACCGTTGGATATAGTCTCGGGGTGTACGTGAGACCTAATAATGAAGCCACCTCTTTCATGTGGTCCTTTAGGAATGTTAGGGACGCCTATGATTTTATGCGTTGGTCTTTTTGTCATCCCACACCGTAGAAAAGGATAACATAAAATCATAACGGGGTGGCAAAAGAAAGGCCACGGGGACTCTCCTTGGGTGCGCATGGGTGCGCGGGGGGGGTGGAGAGAACCTATGGCCTTCTATGAGTTAAAAGAAATCAGGGGTCGTGGGTCGTTTTCTATATCTTGGCATTCCTGGTTTAGGGTTCGGCAAAGGCTTTCGAAGATGATAATGCACCGCGTACAGGCACTTTGGACACACTAGAAAATGCTCTGTTTTTTTCGTTCCGCTGTAACACCTGGGACAGGTTATGAAGGTGGTAAGCCTCATGTTGCTTCTATTTTAGTCAGAAATTTTGACATGCACTATGGGGGACAATACTTGTTTCACGCTGGGAGACCACTAATTTCTCTCCGGCAACATACGATCAGAATTTCAGGCAGAAAGGGGGTGGATGATAGGGGTCAATCAGAGGACGAGGCGGTGGGTTTTGCCTATTGATTTGATTTGCCCAACCTCAACTCCTGCATCTTTTGCAAAGTCAGGCCAATTTGAGACAACCTCTATAATACCATCAATGATTTTTTTGCCGGACTTGATATTCATTTCGCTGCCAACCATTATTAAATCATCTTTCAAGAAATTGTCCCGTTTCCCGTTTATTGACATTTGATGTCTGCTTGTCCAGTTACCTTCCGGATTGTATGAGTAGATCACATCGTATGCTGGAGAAAGGCGCCATTGACCATTTTTATCCATCAAGAAGGCAATGTTTTTTGTATGATCGTCCTGGTTGCGAGCAACAACATTAAAGACCATACGCCGAAACAGTTGTTCCGCGTCATTGTAGGGGAGCTTAAGCTCGCGCATGGTCTGAAATGCCTGTTCATAGGAATAGGCACCCGGATCATTAAAGTCGAAGTGAGCGATAGCACAAAGAGACTGGAGGTGCAGCTTACCTCTATTCCTCGGCCGGTCGAAACGCCTGGTCATAAAGTGAGTCCGCCCGTTTTCGTCGAGAAGGCGGCATTTGGTCATCTGGATGCCCGAAGAAATTGCCATTCTGTGGTAAGCGTATTCAATGCGTCCATATCCGGCAGGATCTCCTAATGATTTGTCCTTTATTCCATCAAATTTCAACACCCAGTGGTCGAAACCATCCGGTGCGTCGACCTGACCTGAGCGAACTTCCTTTGTTTCGTCATTAAAGGCGATGACCGCTTTTGGTCGATTCCCACCCGCGGAAGTGCCGACGCGGATAATATTTAGAATAGCATCAGATGTTTCATGGTCATCGAAGTCTGTTTTAAGTTGAGAGCGTTCATTTGTCACTATTTGAGCCAGCTCCACCAACTCGCCAACCTCAACGGGCATCGATTGCTCAATCGATGCGTCAATTATTGGTGAAAATTCCAAAGCGCCAGTGGCCCGTTTGCCCGTATAACAAAGCCGCTCTACGGAACTGAAACTCTCAGGAGTACGACCTTGGCGTGCGAGCCAGGCATCGATAACGCGGTTGCCAAAATTGTCCGGCAAAGCATCAGCAAGCATTCCAGGAAGGCCCTTGAAGGTCCTTCTAGGGAGTGTGCGAAATTCGAATTTTCCCGTTCCCCTGCGAGCTTCAGCGATTGGCATCTTCAGGGGGGACAAATCCAGATTTTGCGCAAGAAACTTTTGGTCAAATTCGAATGTTGCGAAATCCTTGTCTGGATCCCATGAAACAGCACCGACCAGCATTCCCCATAAGCGCACATATGCAGTATCGACTTTAGTTACCAATCCGATTCACCTTCATCGTGGGCTGCGATTTGCGGTGATGCTCGCCTGCGCTCCTTTCCTTTCATTTTGGCAAGTTGCAAGGGGCTGATCCCTGGATCCGGCAGAAAGGAATTAAGCTCTTCGAGTGCACCCAATGCACGTAGAACTTGAACGAGAGTCAGGGCACCGAAGGGAGTTCCTCGTTCAACATCCATGATGGTTGTGCGATTTAAACCGGCCAATTCGGCCAATCTCTGCTGCGACAAGTTCTTCTCAAGCCGCTTACGCTTCAAACGACGACCGATCTCTCGCAAGATGGCCCGGTCACTAATGCCATATATGTTCATAATGATGGCCCCAACCTTCATTAGCGGGATTATAGTCGATTATTGATGGCTACAGGCAACAATATAGCTTATACGCGAACACTTGTCAAGCTAAAAGACCTAATGTTGCTTGTGGCCATTATTAAGATGCTTTTTAGCATACACTGAAGGCTATGGCCATCTTTATGGATGGGGCTTTCTAAGAGATGATAGGGAGTGATAGGGGACGTGATAGGGGACGGACGTGCAGAAAGTGCGTGGCTGGAGGTGTGGTAAGTTTATAAGTTAGTGCCCATTTGCATGTTGGCAGGCTTCATGATTCCTCAGGCTTCACTTTACACGATAAAACCCAATTTTTCCTTATGAAAAATGCGGGCGAAAAATTCAAGGCATGACGCCCAAAGGGTCAGAGTTAGAGTCTAATTCACACAAGCATGAATAAACTTCCAGAACATGCGTATTCTACCAGGAAAATGGCTTTCAGCGCAATACTACATCATTGCCGACAAAACAGGACTGGGAATCAAATGGATAGGCACTGGCTGGAAAGAAGATGGAGCTGAAAAGCGATTTCCGCTATTTGTGGAGACAAAACGGCTATGCAGGAGGCACCCACCGCTTCTTTGAGGCATCGAAGCACCAGCTGTGTGGCAGGGCTGCCCTGGAACGGAACCGGGGGTTTTCAGCCCAGCTCAGAAGTTCTGCGTGGGCCGCATTGATCTCGACAAATCTGTTGCTCGTATCTCCTTTGTCAGGATGAAAGCGTTTTGCTTGCCTCCTGTAGGCCGACTTGATGGACCGCATGCCGTCTTCGGACACAATTTCTTCCCTGCTCAACTGGAGGAGCCTGAGCGCGGTCTTCTCCTGGTGGTTAAACTGAGGGGCTTTCTTTGCGGCAGGCACGATGGTGCTCGTTGGAATGTCCCTGCGCGAGGCTTTGTCCAGCAAGCGCTGCGATGCCCACCACCTTGAACCGGTTTCTTCCTCCTTCTTGTACCACTCGCGTCCTGCCTGCTCGACCAGGTCCAACAAATCGTCTGCAACCTTCTTGTCTTTGCTCCTGCTCCACATGAACCTCGATATGACACTCGATCCCACAGGCAGCACGTCAAGGACTAGGGTGTCCTGAGTGTAGGAGAACGCAGCATAACGTGCACGCAATGCCTGAACTAGCCCAGTGGTTATATAAAGAGCAGAATCCAGCCTTGTCTTGCACTTGTCGCTGCAATAGCGCCGTCTCTTTTTGGGGAGCTCGTTTTCGCCGCAGGAAAGGCAAAGCTTTCTTTTTCCCCTCGTATCCTTCACGGGTTGAGGCTGTCCTTTTTTCATCCGTGTCGTATTAAGACTCACAATAGTCCCGTCGCTGGTTTGTTTATACCAAGGCTATAATAGGGTTTCCGGTGCTGTCAAATCCCTGCCGGCTTTTGAATGGGCCACTAGATCCTCGACTGTGACGATCGTCTCCACAGAGGCCTCTTCCTTCATGCTAGCCCCCTCATCTTCCAGCAAATCAGTCGCGCTGAGTTGAGATCGTGCGGGATAAGGCATAAAACCCATTATCCCCCTTAGTAAAGCTCAACGCAATCCAAATATATAGAGGTTGAAATTGTTAGATTATGATATTAGACATGGGGATTCAATGAACAAAAAAACCTCCACTGAACTGGAAGAAGCCCTGTTTTGCTTGTCCAGTGGAGGCTCTTTAGGCAAGGAAAACCGAGTGCGGCACCCCATGCCCTGATATTCCAGTAGCAAGCTTGCCCTGATTGGTCAAGAGAAAACCCTAATGTTGCAAAAGTCGAGGGTGTTGGAGATGCTGTACCATCAGCTTTCCCGGAGGGTAAACTTGAACCGCCCGTGTGAAGGTCGCCTTGGGCAGACAAAAATAACAACGTTCTCGGAATGACATATTGAGCCGCTTATTGATTCCACACACGTAGACTGAGGAGGCAATTAACCCATGCGATACTATTCCACTTCCAGAAAGTCCTCACGATCTGTGAGGATGGCGCTCTCTCTTCTTCTTTTGGCGTTGCTCGGCTATCCCTGGCCCTCCCGGGCCGAGGAAGCCTCGTCAACCTTTACCTTAGAATCGAGTATCGAGTATGCCCTTACGCACAGCACACAGATGCTCGCCACCAAGGAAGAGGTTTCAGCGGCTGAGGCAAACAAAAAGATGCAGTTCACAGAATTTCTGCCCAAGCTGAGTGCCAGTTATGCGTACACGCGGTTAGATGAAGAGAAAAAGCCCTTCTTGGATGTGATCACAACACCCCAAGATTTACATCAGTTTACAGCAACAGTCGATCAACCTATCTTCGCTGGTTTCTCCAAAAAGACGCAGTACGAAATATCTGCCTTGGGCCTTGATGTTGCGCGACTCCTCGAACGGGAAACGCGCCTGGACCTGATAATGAAAACCAAAACAGCCTACTTTGAACTCCTTCAAAAGGAAAAGCTCGAGAAGGTGGCCCACCAGGCCGTCACTCAGCTGGGGGCCCATGCCGACGTAGCCAATAATTTTTATGAAGTGGGACTGATCCCGAGGAACGATGTCCTGGAGTCAGAAGTTGAGCTTGCCAACGCCGACCGGGACCTTATCGTGGCACAGAACGCCGTTCAGCTTGCAAGGTTACGCTTCAACACCCTCCTCAGGCGTCCCGCAGATGCGCCCTTTACCGTGGAAGATGTCCTGGGATATCAGCCTTTCTCCCGGGTCTATGAAGACTGCGTTGAAACGGCGCTGAAACAAAGGCCCGAGATGCGGATCGCCGATCTGGCAGCGGAGACCGCCGAAAAAGAGGTGAAATTCGCCAAGACGGGATACTACCCATCCATAGACCTTCAGGCCAACTACTATAAGAGGGGCGACGACCCGAATCTGGACGGTGGAGAGGGCATATTCTTCAAGGAGGAATGGGATGCTACGGCGATGGCTTCATGGACCTTCTGGGAATGGGGAAAGACCCGGTACGGGGTTAACGAGAAGAAGAGCCGCCTGTCCCAAGCACGGCTGAACAGGATAGAACTTGAGGACAACATACGCCAGGAGGTGAAGGCGGCATATCTGATAGTGACGGCGGCAGAAAAGAACATATTTACAGCCCAAAAGGCCGTGGAACAGGCCTTGGAAAACTTCAGGATGAACCAAGAACGATATAAAGAACAGGTGGCTACGTCGACTGAGGTCTTGGATGCCCAGACCCTTCTTACAAAGACACAAACGAACTATTTCAACACATTAAGCGTATTCAACATATCAGAAGCAGGGCTCGACAGGGCAATGGGTCTCGAGGTTGTGACCAAACAATAGGCATGGATCGCTCTCTTCGGGCATCTTTTCTGTATCAAGACGATTCCTCAAGGTATTTTGCTTTGCCGGAGCCAGCCAAGATAATAAGTTTTGGCCGCCCCAAAGCAATTTGCGCTGTGTTTCAGGAGACAGAAGGAATACTTTTTGCAGAGAAGTCATAGGGTCGTCTCGCTCAAAAAAGACTCCCTCCGCAAGGTGTGGGATTGAAATCTTTGGGATCTGTGGTATATTCTATGTAGATTGCGTTTGTACTCACCTTTTCAGGTGTTCGGCTACGGAGGACTCATGACAGAATTGGTAAAAAGACACAAGACGATCCTTTGTGTGTTGTTGCTTCTCGCCCCAATCCTCTGGTTGGGAATCACCGGGGTTCATCAGCACCTCTTGGCTGGTACGGACAGAACCTACGAAGAGCTCAAGGTGTTCAGCGATGTTCTTGATATCATAGAAGAAAACTATGTGGACACCGTAGAGCCCAAAGAGCTCATCCGGGGTGCGATCCAAGGGATGATAAGCTCTATCGATCCCCACTCTGCATATCTACTGCCTGATGCATACAAAGACCTTCAGATAGAGACCAAGGGTGAGTTCAGCGGCATCGGCATTGTTATTACCATGCAGGACAACGTGATCACGGTCATCTCTCCAATAGAGGGAACACCGGCTTACAGGGCCGGCATAAAGGCTGGAGATCAAATCATCAAGGTGGGCGGGGAAGAAACCAAGCCCATGATGTTGTGGGAAGCAGTCAAGAAGATGCGGGGGAAGAAAGGGACCCCTGTCCTGGTGACGATCAGGCGAAAAGAATCGCCGGAACCACTTGAATTTACTATTGTTCGGGACATTATTCCGCTAGAGAGCGTTCGGTCTCATTCGCTCAAACCCGGATACGGCTACGTTCGGGTCACGAACTTCAGGGAAAAAACCGCCAATGATGTGAAGGCGGCTCTGAAGGAACTGGAATCAGACAAAACACCCTTGAAAGGCTTGATATTAGACCTTCGTGACAACCCTGGCGGCCTCCTTGATCAGGCGATCGAGGTGGCAGATATTTTTCTAGATAGCGGCAGAATCGTTTCAATCAAGGGAAGACGAAAGCCCCACTCAAAAATCTATGTGGCCCACAGTAACAAGGACAAACATTCATACCCGATTGTGCTCCTGGTTAATGAGGGGAGCGCAAGCGCATCAGAGATCGTAGCGGGGGCATTACAGGATCATGACCGTTGCGTAGTGCTGGGCACGACTTCATTTGGAAAGGGGTCGGTTCAAACCGTCGAGCCGTTGCGCGATGGCTCCGGACTGAAACTAACTATTGCAAGGTATTACACCCCGGACGGTCACGCCATACAGGCCCGTGGAATCATTCCGGATGTCGCAGTCGAGCAAAGAAAAATCTTGGAGGGTGAAGGGAAAAAACGGCCGCATATGAAGGAAAAGGACCTGGAGAATCATATCTCGGCTGAACCCAAAGAGGATTTGTCCGAGGAAATGAAAGAAAAGATCTTAGATATACGGGGTGTAAAGGTGCCTGGTGAAGATGCTTCAGATGTAGCTAAACGACTCGTTGCACAGGACTATCAGGTTCAAAGGGCTCTGGACATCCTTACAAGCTGGCAAATATTTTCAAAGATGTCCCACTAAGCCGATCCCATGGTCAGTCGGACAGGGGCTCCCAGGAAAAAGCGGCGGCACACCAAAAAGAAGAAGGCCCCTCGGAAGAAATACGTTGGGACCGGACTCGCCATACTTGGCATTGTCGCTGTGGGGATATTCGGATATGCGCTATACCTTTTTACCTTAAAACACGCCCACACCTCATTACCCATCTTTGAAGCCTTTCCCACGCAAGGCATAGAAACCAAAATCAAAGAGATAGATCGTTGCATCTATAATGCCCTGACAGACTTGAATATTCCCCCCGGCGATGTAGCATTCAAGGCGGTCGAACTAAAGAGATACAAAAAAAGATCCTGGACCTTCTCGGGGCTGGAGATACGCCTCCCAACAACTCTTGCGTACAGCAGGATCAAAAAGGCCTTTCTAAGTCGACTCTCTGCGCGCCTGCCCCGGGAATCCCTCCATTTTGCCTTGAGATCCCCTCAACGGCTGATCCTTGACCTTTCTGTCAATACGCACCACACACATCGCCTTGTTTTTATGAGGCTCGGGGAAAAGAAGCCCATGACATCCCCGCGTTCAAATCTTCCCAAGGTTGCGATCATAATCGATGACCTGGGGTATGATAAAGAGATTGCATCAAAGTTTCTCGCCCTCGACGGTGTCATTTCTTTCTCCGTGATTCCACACAGCCCCTTTCAGAAAACCATTGCCCGGGCTGTTCACCGCCGGGGCCGAGAGCTGCTTCTCCATCTTCCAATGGAACCCGTGGGGTATCCCCGGATCGATCCTGGTGCCGGAGCCCTCCTTTCCTCGATGACGCCCGACCGTCTCCTGGATCAACTTCGAAAGAATCTGGACGCAGTCCCTTACATCGTGGGGGTAAACAACCACATGGGATCCATGCTCACCCAAAACCCGGCGACAATGCGCCAGATATTCACTGTCCTAAAGAAGCAAAATCTCTTTTTCGTGGACAGCCTGACCAGCCCGCGGTCCTACGGCCAGCAGGCGGCCCAGCTCCTGAAACTGAGGTTTGCGCAAAGGCAGGTCTTCTTGGACCACGACCAGGATCCACATGCAATCCGCTTCCAGATCAGGCGTCTAATTTCGGTAGCCAAGGAACGGGGCAGGGCGATTGGAATCGGGCATCCCTATCCAATCACGTGGGAAGTTCTTAAAGACGAGCTGTCCGATATTGCTACCCAGGTGGAGCTTGTGCGGGTCTCGGAAGTTGTGGGATAAGGGGCGACAAGCCATCTCAAAAATAACTCTGCGTCCCCTTGGCGGTGTTGCGGGTTGGCTCAAAATGCTCATCCCGCCGTCAGGCGGGGCCCCGAAACCTGATCCACACTTCTGAGATAGCTTGTCGTGTCTTGTCTCAGAAATGACTTCGATTCCTGTAACGTTAGCCGAAAGCTTTTTCCGGGCGACATTGAGCATGTTCGGAATTATGGTAATTCTCAGAAGTGTGTTCCGTTTTGAACCATTATGAGGAGCTGTCGGGGGCCATCCCTTTTTGAAGATAGGTCACGGCAGGTTTCCTGACGGGTGCCACAGCGGCACGGTCTTCTGCACAATTTTGACGCATTTACAAACACGCTACCAAGAGTCAAGAATTCTTTGCTGCGTGGCGAACTTAACTCGTGGCTGTGGAATTGCTTTCCCGCCAGGAATTTGTTAGTGTCTGTGTACTATCTGATACCAGCCGCGTGGCCATATCCAAGAACCTAATTATCGGGTGCCCATCCAAGAACAACCGTTAACGAGCAACGCGCTAGGCACCAAGAACGAGGCGAGATTATGACCCAGTTAGAACAAGCACGCAAGGGCGTCATTACGCCGGCCATGCAACACGTGGCACAGGTTGAAAAGATGGACCCCGAGCTCCTTCGAGGGGGAGTAGCCGACGGAACGATTGTTGTCCCGCTTAACAACAGCCACACAAAAATCAGCCCGGTGGGCATCGGAAAGGGACTTTCTATCAAGGTAAACGCCAACTTCGGTACATCTGGAGACCAGGCTGATCTGGAGGAGGAACTGCTGAAGCTCCAGGCGGCCATTGATGCCAAGGCCGACACAATCATGGATTTAAGCACCGGCGGAGACATCAATGGGGTGCGCCGGGCTGTTATGGAACGCTCCTCCGTGCCTGTTGGAACCGTGCCCATCTATCAGGCGGCTGTCGAGGCAGTACAGAATCGCGGGGGCATCATACACATGACCCCGGATCTTATGTTTTCGGGTGTTGAAGATCATGCTCGTGATGGGGTTGATTTTATGACCATCCACGCCGGTGTTACCCTGGCTGCCCTTGAGCGCCTGCGCCTCCAGGGCAGGACAACAGACATCGTCAGCAGGGGGGGCGCTTTTCTAGCCACGTGGATGCTCTACCACAAGAAAGAAAACCCTTTCTACGATTCCTATGATCGTCTCCTTTCCGTTGCCAGGGAGCACGACATAACCCTGAGCCTGGGAGATGGACTAAGGCCGGGATCGCTTGCTGACGCTACAGACCGGGCACAAATCCAGGAACTTCTCACGCTGGGGGAGCTTGCACAAAGGGCTTGGGATGCAGGCGTTCAGGTTATAATAGAGGGCCCGGGGCACGTTCCGCTGGACCAAGTCGAAGCTCAGGTGATCCTGCAAAAGAAGCTTTGCGGGGGCGCTCCTTTCTATGTGTTGGGACCACTGGTTACCGATGTTGCGGCGGGCCATGATCACATTGCTTGTGCCATTGGCGGAGCGGTTGCCGGTATGGCCGGGGCTGATTTTCTCTGCTACGTAACCCCCTCTGAACACCTCAAGTTGCCCTCTGTGGAGGATGTTAGAGAAGGTGTCATTGCGGCTAGAATCGCGGCCCACGCGGCCGATATAGCAAGGGGACACAGGGGTGCAATCGATAGAGACAAAGAAATGTCAAAAGCTCGTAAGTGTTTGAATTGGGACAGACAGATATCCCTTGCCATTGATCCCCAAAAAGCCCAAGCATATCGCGCCGACAGCAAGCCAAGCTCTGATGATGTTTGTACCATGTGCGGCGAATTTTGCGCCATAAAAATTGTTCGAGACTATTTCGGTTCATAGTCTAAACAAGTATAAAATGCTCTCCGTTCTCAAAACCATCAGCCCCGTCTTGTTGGTCAGTCTTTTGTTGATATTTATGTTGATATTTTTCCTATAACTCATTAGGTTATCAACAATCAGACAGACTCTGCTTTTCCGAAGATTCTCTTGCGGGTTTATTAACATTAATCCAGCAATTTTTACCTTTGGTTTCAGTATATTAGTTTGGTTTTAGACAAAACAGACACCCCTTATTACTATTATGTTTTCTTTTTAAAATACTGAAAAAAAACAACCAAAGGAGTTGCTTATGGAATTCAAAATTAAAAAGGAAATTGTTCTGGATGCTTTGACAAAAATACAGGGCATTACAGGAAAGAAAACCAATATTCCTATTACCTCAAATGTATTGATTTCAGCACAAGAATCTATGGTTTCCATACGAGCCACTGATCTTGAAATGGCATTCAAGGCTTCGTGTGAAGCCGAGGTGATTAAAGAAGGTTCAACAGCTGTTCCTTCAAGAAAGCTCTATGAGATTGTTAGGGCATTTCCGAGTGATACACTTGCCATTGAGGAGACTAAAAACAAGTGGATAAAGATAGAGGACAAGAGAATTGAATATAATATTGTTGGTATGGAAACGGAAGATTTTCCCGGCTTTCCTGATACCGAGGGCGTTGAGTTGTTTAAGATAGACGTGAATGTGTTGAGGAACATGATTAATAAAACCATATACAGCGCGCTGGGTAACGAAGGGCGTGCTCAACTTTCCGGTATCTGTTTTGAGAGCCTGGCTGAGGATCAAAACACAATTCGAATGGTATCAACAGACGGGCACAGACTTTCCAAAATAGATCATATTGTTGAAGACAAACAAGCTCCGAAGATGGCGGGGCGTGTCATTATACCAAAGGGTGGTATTGTAGAGGTATTGAAACTTCTGGAAGGGGGAGAGCTGGTTGAGATAGGGTTTAAGGACAACAATTTTGTGGTGAAAAAGGAGCAAGAAGTACTAATTATAAGGTTAATAGAGGGTGAGTTTCCAGACTATGAAATGGTTATACCCAAAACAAGCAAGGATGAAATGGTAGTGCAAAAAGAAGACTTTCTCATGATGTTGAGAAGAATGTCTATACTCTCTTCGGACAAATACCCGGGAGTTCGTTTCAAAATAGGCGAAGAGCAACTTGAAGCTACCACCACAAATCCCGAGATAGGTGAATCAAAAGAGATTATCTCCGTATCATATAACGGCAAACCCTTTGAGGTGGCTTTTAATCCGAAATATTTTACTGACACGCTGTCAAGCATGAATAGCACGGAGATCGTAGTCAAACTTAAAGACGAAGCGAACCCGTGTACAATAGAAGGGGGGGAAGACGTGGGCTTTCTAAGTGTTATTATGCCCATGAGAGTATAATAATGCCAGCTGCTGACAAAACATACGATGCTGATAAAATAAAGGTTTTAGAGGGACTTAGTGCCGTCAGGAAGACACCCTCTATGTACATTGGTAACGTCGACATTGAGGGGCTGCACCACCTTGTGTATGAGGTTGTAGACAACAGTATCGACGAGGCCCTAGCGGGACACTGTGACCTTGTTAAAGTGTCCATTGATTCTGACAATGGCGTCACGGTAGACGATAACGGGAGGGGTATCCCGGTAGGAATCCACAAGACCGAGAAAGTACCAGCAGTTGAGGTTGTCATGACCAAGCTCCACGCGGGTGGGAAATTTGACCATGATTCATACAAGGTCTCCGGCGGACTGCACGGCGTGGGCGTGTCTGTTGTCAATGCCCTTTCCGGTTTTCTAGAAGTGGAGATTCGTTCCGGTGGAAAGGTTTATAGTCAATCCTATGAGAAGGGGAAAAGAAAGACCGCGCTTGAAGTTATAGGAAAGACCAAAAGAACGGGGACAAGAATACACTTTCGACCGGATCCCGAAATATTCAAGAATATCGATTTCAGTTTCGACATCATATCCCAACGATTAAGAGAACTTGCCTTTTTGAACAAAGGCCTCAAGGTTTTGCTTGAAGACGAGCGAACAGACAAGAAAAAAGAATATTACTATAAGGGTGGCATAGTATCGTTCGTAGAGTACCTAAACAAAGGAAGAACGGCTGTTAATAAAAAGCCGATTTATATGGAAGCCGAGAAAGATGACGTTTCTATGGAAGTGGCCATCCAGTACAATGATACGTATGCCGAAAGAATCTTTTCTTTTGCCAACAACATAAAGACCCAGGAAGGCGGGTCGCACGTGGTTGGGTTTAAGTCGGCCCTGACCCGCACGATTAATCAATATGCATCGACCGCCAATCTGCCCAAGAACCTGCAGGAGAAGATTGGCGGTGACGACGTAAGGGAAGGGTTGACCGCCGTAATAAGCATCAAGCTGAGAAGTCCCCAGTTTGAGGGCCAAACCAAGACCAAGCTGGGCAACAGTGAGGTTAAGGGCCTGGTCGAAACATTGATGAATGAAAAGCTCGGTGTTTTTTTGGAAGAGAACCCGAGCGTCGCAAGAAAGATCGTCTCAAAGGCTGTTGAGGCGGCAAGGGCCAGGGAAGCAGCCAGGCGCGCAAGGGACATAGCCCGGAAAAAGGGTGCTTTGTCAGAGGGGGCGCTTCCCGGAAAGCTGGCGGATTGTCAAGAAACAGATCCTGCGCGAAGAGAGATTTTTCTTGTTGAGGGGGACTCCGCCGGCGGTAGTGCCAAGCAGGGGAGAGATCGAAAGTTTCAAGCAGTGTTGCCCTTAAAAGGGAAGATTTTAAATGTGGAGAAGGTGCGGTTCGACAAGATGCTGAAAAGCGAGGAGATTAAGACCCTGATCACAGCCCTTGGAACGGGTGTGGGCCGCGACGAATATAACATAGAGAAGTTGAGATACCACCGGGTCATTATTATGACAGATGCGGACGTGGATGGATCGCACATCCGAACACTTCTCTTGACATTTTTTTATCGGATGATGCCCGACTTGATTGAGATGGGTTATCTGTATATAGCGCAACCCCCGCTATTTAGGCTGGGCAAAGGAAAGGGGGCTGTCTATATTAAACGCGAAAGCGAGCTTGACGAGTTTTTGATGAAGCGGGTATGCCATGACAGGGTGGTCAAGGGAAACAAGGGGCGCGTGTTGGAAAAGGAGGGCCTTTATACCTTTCTTGGCAAGCTGATAGACTATGACAAGGTCATCAGTCGACTGGGACGGCGTGGCTATGACAGGTGGCTCATCGAGTTTTTGGTCGAAAACGATGTGAAGGACAGAGACTTTCTTCAAGACAAGCAAGGCATGACCGATTTAATGAAACGTTTGCGCTCGCAAGAGTATGAGGTGGACGAGTTGCTGAAAGACGAGGAGCATAACGTATACGAGTTGATGATCGGTACGGTCGGAAACGGGGCGAGACGGGCGAGGGTTGGTTGGGAGCTTGTTTCGTCAGCGGACTTTCAGGGGGCTATTGTGTTGTGTAAAGACATTTCTTCCATGGACAGCCCCCCGTTTGAGGTTTGTCAAGACGGCAAAGATCCTGTGTTGATAGAGGGCAAAGAAAGACTGCTTTCATACCTTTTGGAGGAGGCGAAGAAGGGCCTTTCAATCCAGCGCTATAAGGGTTTGGGCGAGATGAACCCCGATCAATTATGGGAAACGACATTGGACCCGGAGAAGCGAACGCTGTTGAAAGTCAAGATAGAGGACATGTTTGAAGCTCACGACATCTTCACGGTATTAATGGGTGGCGAGGTGGAACCCAGACGGCAATTCATAGAGAGGAATGCCCTGGACGTTAGAAGGCTAGATGTATAAGGGTATTGACCGGCTCGTTTCGTGCGTGCCGGCGAACCAAAGCCCCGGCCGGCGCGCGGGGGCTTTTGCTTTGGACGGGGGAGTGCCATGAAGTTGGTTTCCATAGAGGCTAGGGATCTGCCTGATGCCTGGTTTCAATGCGTCTACGAGATTATTGACCAGGGCCACGAGTATGTAATCGATCATGGGAGTTATGCCGGACAGAAACGCCTCGAGTTTGATTATGTGACGGTTCGTATTCGGTATCCGGGCGTGCGGCCCCTGATCCCGGATATTCCAGCGTCCCTGGGCATACCGAATCCTGTTGCCGATGGATATGTCGAAGAATACCTCCCGTACTTGATGACCCCGGATAAGCAGCCCAACGAGGACTATACCTATGGAGAGCGCCTGGCTGGTTGGTCATGCCATGTCTCTGTTGACGGGGCGACTTCAGGGGGTGACCCCCAGGACGGCAAGATCGAAAATCGCGAGGTTAATCAAATCGAGGAGATCATCGACTTATACAAGACAAAAGGTTACGGCACAAATCAAGCTGCCATGAGCATTTCGGCCCCGTCTGATATTCTCCTTGGCGATCCGCCCTGCCTGCGCCACATCGATACAAGGATCCGCTACGGGAAGCTTCACTTTATGGTCTATTTCAGGTCCTGGGATTTGTGGAGTGGATTTCCGGCTAACCTGGGTGGTATTCAGCTGCTAAAGGAGTACATGGCAGCAGAAATAGGTGTGGAAGACGGCGAAATCATTGCGGCCAGCAAGGGGCTTCACCTGTATGATTATGTTTGGGAGTTGGCCCAGCTGCGCACAATGCGTACGCAAGACGCCAGTGAATGATTTGATATTCTCAGAGGAACTATATCAGATGGTCACGCGGATCTGTTCGGCCTCCCGCACGACCTTGGTTCCTACTGAGGTTGCGCACATCGCGCACAGATACTCGTACTTCTCCCCCTCTGGAAGGACCAAAAGGAGGCGCTTGCGCACCGGCATAGCTTGACCGCACTTGGGGCAGTACAGCTCTGTTGCGTCAAAATCCCTGAACGTTTCATTCGAAGGGGTTTTTTGCGAAGATTGCCGTCGTTGATTTACGAAAAACCGGTGTGGCATAGCCAAGAGCTCCTATGGTTCATCGAACATTGCAAAGGATAGTGGTTCGCGCAGGTATTGTCAAGAAGTGGGCGGCCCCCGGTTTTATTGGCATTTTGAACAGAACGTGTTTATAGCCTTCAATGGTTTTTTGTACAGATGCGAGGTATGCTTTGACAGGGCCCAGTAAAATCAAACACATCGGCATGGCGGTGAGTGACCTTGAGTCGGCAAAGCGCTTTTATGAAGAGTCGCTCGGCCTCAACGTGGAGCGTGAAGAGACTCTTGGAGAAATGAAGATTGCCTTCGTCCCAGTAGGGGAGGTGAATATAGAATTAATTCAGTCTACTACCGAAGACGGCGTAATAGCGAAGTTTATTGCTAAAAGGGGCGAAGGGGTTCACCACATTGCCTATGAAGTGGAGGATGTGTCGTCGTCGCTTGAGGAACTCAAGGCCCGGGGGGTTAAGCTGGTGGATGAGACCCCAAGAGAGGGTGCTGGCGGCACAGCGGTTGCCTTTGTCCATCCCAAGAGTGCCCATGGGGTTCTAACAGAGCTCGTCGGCCGGAAAAGAAATGCGTAAGGGCCTTGACACAATTCAGATTCTATGTTTAGAGTTACTGTTTCCAAACACTTGACTACCAAATCCCACAAAAAGGAAGAGAGACGCCAATCACGCTGGCAAAAAGGTAACGGGCAATGAAACGAACCTATCAACCGAGTAGAATTAAGCGCCGCAGAGACCACGGATTCCTGTCAAGGATGTCCACGAAGGCAGGGAGAAGGGTCATAAAACGCCGCCGAGCAAAGGGAAGAAAACGCTTGGCCGTATAGAGAGCTATAAAGATCGTGAGAGCTCTTTCCTTGAAAAAGGGAGAACGCCTTCTAAAGCGTACTGATTTTGAAAGGTTGTCCAAGGATGGCAACCGGATTGACAGCGACTATTTTGTTATACTTTATAGGCGAAACAGTCTTGGGAATTTACGCTTAGGGGTTACGGCAAGCAGGAAGGTTGGGCGCGCGGTAATACGTAATCGTGTCAAGCGGTCGGTGCGAGAGCATTTTCGTCAGCACAAGGGTTTGTTTAGTGACAGCTATGATGTGAATGTTATAGCAAAAGGCGGCATTTCTGGTCTGTCATCCCAGGGGATCAGGGCGGCGCTGGATGCTATCGTTCGAGATATATTAAGGGATTGCAAGCATGAGGCCGTTCTTGCTGGCACTCATTAGGGCCTATCAATACATCCTTTCACCACTCTTCACACCGGCTTGTCGCTTTTACCCAACCTGCTCTGAGTATGCCTTTGATGCCGTGAAACGCCATGGTGCCTTGAGAGGGTCGTGGATGACCCTGACCAGGATTGCACGGTGCCACCCCTTTCACCCGGGCGGATGTGATCCTGTCCCGTAGGCGCGTGCGGACCGAGGCTGCCATAGTCCCTTGCAAGTCAGGACGGAGAATGCCATAGCTGCTGCAGTTCAGGGCAACCGCTAAGGCTCTTTCCGGGGCTTTACTTCGTTTGAGGAGAACCGATTTATGTCAATGGAATTGAGGATGTTGTTGGCAATTGTTGCGTCGTTTCTGATATTTATGTTTTACCAGGTGTTCTTTGTAGAAAAGACGCCTGCCCCCGTGCACGAGAAGGATGCAGTCCAGGAGGTTGAAGGCGTCAAGAAGGAGACTCATGCAAAGGACGAAGATGTCAAGGTCCTGGATGAACAGCCACCCCCCGAAGAAGCGGAAACCATAACACCTACTCGGCAAGTAAGAAGAATCACCGTGTCGACACCACTTTATGTTGCAGAGTTTACGGAAAAGGTGGAACCCTTAAGGCTTTTAAGCTGAGAGAATATAGGGAATTCTTGGCAGCCGACGCGCCAATGAAAGAAATCATCCAATTGCCAGACGAGGAGGCCGGGACCCTGGGGATCTCGTTTTTGGGAGAGGGTGTAAAGGGATTGAAAGGGGCTGTCTTTGAGGCGGCTACAGAGAGTGAATTCGTGGATGTCAGTCAGGGGCGGCAACACCTGGGCTTTGCTTGGACAGCACCGGACGGGATTACGATCATCAAGACCTACACCTTTTCACCGGAGACTTATGAGATAGGGCTGGAGATTAAAGTTAGAAACCTTTCACATAGAACAATAGATGACAATTTGACCATTTCCCTAAGAAATGGCTTCGATGAGGTGAAGAGATCAAGATATGTCTTTTCCGGTCCGGCAGCCTTGATCGACGGAGAGCTTGAGGAGATCAAGGCTGACAAAATCGCCAAGCAAGACAAGTATACGGGCCGCATAGGTTGGGTAGCATGCGTGGACCAGTATTTTGTGTCGGCGATCATACCAAAAGAGGCCAGGGAGGCGGGCATGAAGCTTGCGATACCCGAAAAGGTCCTCGAGACTACATATATTGACCCTTCAGGGGCTGTGGCCCCCGGAACAGAGCGGAGCTACCAGTACGCGGTCTATTTTGGACCGAAGAGCCTTGAAACCCTTGACTCAGCGGGGACCGGCCTTGCAAAAATCCTCGATTTCGGTTTTTTTGATATCATTGCAAAGCCGTTGCTGCACGCAATGAACTTCATACACAAATTCATCCCCAACTATGGCATTGTCATCATCATTATCACTATTATGGTTAAAATACTCTTCTGGCCTTTGAGCAACAAGAGTTATCAATCCATGAGCCAGATGAAGAAATTACAGCCCAAGATGGCGGAGCTCCGAGCCAAGTACAAACACGACAAGAAGGTGATGAACCAGGAACTAATGAACCTTTACAAGCTGTACAAGATAAACCCATTGGGCGGCTGTCTCCCGATGGTTTTGCAGATTCCTGTATTCTTTGCGTTTTACAAGATGTTGTATCAGGCCATTGAACTTAGACATGCTCCTTTCTTTTTGTGGATCAACGACCTGGCTGCCCCCGATCGTTTATTCAGCTTCGGCTTTACAGTGCCGTTGATGTCACCGCCTTACGGGATCCCCGTGTTGACGCTTATTATGGGCGCATCCATGTTTTTTCAGCAGAAGATGTCCCCGCCGCCGGGAGATCCCACCCAGGCAAAGATGATGATGTTTATGCCAATCTTTTTTACTTTCATATTCATAAACTTTCCGTCGGGGCTTGTCTTATACTGGCTGGTAAACAACATCCTTTCGATGGTTCAGCAGAAGTACGTGACAAAAAAAACAGCTTAGTGACGGAGGTGTTTATCCCATGTCGGCTAGCTATGAATTTGAGGGAAAGACCAAAGAAGAGGCTATAAAGAGCGCCTGTGAGAAACTAGGCGTCTCCGAGGGGAAACTTGAAATTGAAGTGCTTTCTTATGGCTCAACAGGGATATTCGGACTTGTGGGTGCCAAGAAGGCCCAGATAAAGGTCACCCTGCGGGAGGCCAAGAAAGCCAGAATCGACGAGGAGCGACCGAAGCCCGTCAAGAAGGAAGACGAGGACAAACCCGACCAAAAGGAAGACTTAGAGGCGGTTGCCGAGATAGCCCAAAAGACATCGGAGGAAATCATCTCTTGTGTCGTAGATGATGCGACAGTCACCGTGGAGAAGCATCCTGATGTCATAAAGGTTAGAATAGACGCGGGCAATGCTGCAATCCTCATAGGGAAGCATGGAAGGACATTGGATGCCCTCCAATTCATTATTCGTAAGATTGTAAGGAAAAGGACCAACTCGAAGGTCCGTATTTCCTTTGATGTGGAAGGATATAGGGACAGACGAAAGGCTTCACTGACACAGATGGCCGTGCGTCTGGGAGAAAAGGTGAAACGTTCCGGCAAGCCGGCTACCATTAGCCCAATGAATGCCTATGACCGAAGAATTGTACATATTGCATTGAAAGACGACACCTCGGTCAAAACACAGAGCAAGGGTGGCGGATTGTTTAGAAAGCTAGTTGTCTTGCCACAAAAGAGAGCGAGATGACCTGCCCTCTGGGCACGATACGTTTGCGAAGCAAGCCGTGAGAGATACACTAAATCTTTGAACCCGGCTGGTTTTGTTCACCACAGGAACGACGCGTTAATAGGTTCAGGGAGCCCACAAGCAAGCTGGGGGCTTCTTTCGTACCCCGATTGCTCCCCTGAACGGGGGTTGTTCGGAAATAGACCCGTAAAATCAGCAGGTTAAACACGTTCGGAATTTCTTGAGTGATGGATAGCGATACCATAGCCGCGGTTGCCACCCCTCCGGGAGCCGGTGGTATCGGCGTTGTGAAGGTTTCCGGGCCACGCGCTATTCCCATAACCATTCCGCTCCTACTCCCCCCAAGAGAACTATCGCGCCTGAGATCCCACCGTCTTTATTATGGGTCTTTCGTCGACCCCGAGACCGCAAAGACGTTGGACGAAGTCCTTTTTACGGTCATGAGGGCCCCGAATACATACACCAGAGAGGATGTGGTGGAGATCCAGGCTCACGGGAGCAGATGTGGACTTGGGGCGATCCTGGAAGTGGTCCTAAAACGAGGGGCGCGACTGGCAGAGCCGGGAGAATTCACCAAGCGCGCTTTTCTGAACGGTCGCATCGATCTGAGCCAGGCGGAAGCCGTCATTGAAGTGGTCAATGCCCAGACCGAGGAAGGCCTGGAGCTGGCTGCAAGACAGTTGAAGGGTCACCTTTTCGAAACGATTGAGGCGATTCGAAGACCAATCGAGACCTTGCTTGTAGAGGTGGAGGCCGCCATTGATTTTCCAGAAGACGTTGAGGATATTATCCGTCCGGAGCTCTTCGCCCAGGGGATGACAGAAGATGTCGTCGCTCCCTTGCAGGTATTGCTTGAACACTATGATGAAGGGCATGTCTATCGGGAGGGCGTTGCTGCCACTATCATCGGGCGCCCCAATGTTGGAAAGTCGAGTTTGATGAACAGGCTCCTTGACAAAGAGCGTGCAATTGTCACCGCTGTTCCCGGGACCACGCGCGATTTCATCGAAGAGACCGTGAATATCAAGGGGATTCCCGTGAGGCTTATCGACACGGCCGGTCTGCATCAAACGGACAATCCTTTGGAAGCCGCAGGAGTTGAATTCACAAGAAAGCGACTGGACGAGGCAGATCTGGTTCTCTTCATGGTAGATTGCAGCGTGCCGCTGAGCGACCAAGACGTGAAGATTTATGATCTTGTGCGTAAAAGAAAAACAATCTTGGTCATCAACAAGATAGATCTTGGAGATGAAGGTGTGGTTGGCAGGATCGTTGAGCCCCTTAAGGGGCTTTCATGGGTTCAGATCTCTGCCCTGTATAATCAGGGGACTGAGGAACTGAAAGCTGCGGTGTTTGAACAAGTGGTGCACGCGACCGGGCCGGCCGATCTTCCCTCAATTGTGCCAAACTTGCGACACAAGATAGCGCTCGAAAGGGCCCTGACAGCCGCGGGGGATGCAGTCGAAGGCTTTAAGGCACGGCGCCCTGCAGAGTTGGTGGCGGTTGATCTTAAAGAGGCTCTTGACGCCCTGGGTGAAATCGTAGGGGTGATTACCACAGATGACATTCTTGATCAGATTTTCAGTCGCTTCTGCATCGGGAAATAGTCCGGACTTCGATTGTTTCACGTGAAACACAGAGCCCCTCCCCGTCTCATCCGTGGTCCTTAACCGCATATTCAATGGCCCCCCTTTTCAGAATGTCATAGTAGGTCAAAATGTTCTGCACGTGGAAGACGGGTTCGCGTCCGCGGCAATAACCAAACCTGCTGTTCTTATAGTACTTGCGTTGTCGAAGCAGCGGCAGGGTCTTCTCTAATGAGGACCACTTGTTCGGGTCGAGGCTCATCTTGGAAGCTAATCGACGGGCATCCAGGACGTGCCCCTTGCCCACATTGTATGCGGCAAGGGCAATGAGCGTCCTGTCCGGCTCGGGTGCCTTATCATACAAGTCGTGGAGTTGCCTTAAGTATCGGGCACCCCCCATGATGCTTTCCTTGGGGTTCAGTCTGTTGTTGACCCCCATTTCCCGGGCAGTTGGCAAGGTCAGTTGCATGAGCCCCCTCACTCCAGAAAAACTTTTTGCCCAAGGACTAAATTGAGATTCCTGATAGATAAGGGCTGCTACCAGCCGCCAGTCAAAGCCGTAAAGGTCAGCGGCCTGTTTAATCACCTTCTCGTACATAGGGAGGCGAGTCTCGATCCTTTCATGGAATCTCTTAATATCCAGATGGTCGAACGTTTTCGCACGGGCGAAATACCGGTTGTAGATGCCTTCAAAGGTGCCATCTTCTTTAATGGTTTCAAAGAACTCATTGATCTTGTTCAGAAGAGCCTTTTCACCCTTTTTCACAGCCCAACCCAGTGACTGGGGCTTCTCGATCGAAAATGCGATGCGTATATCGGGATAATAACGACGATTAAGAAGAGCCACATTTGAGTCGGCTATCGTGACCTCGATCTTCCCCTCCGCTACCTCCTCAACGAGCTCTTGCGTTAGAACCTCTTCCCGCACCTTGATTCTCACATCAAGGCCGTCTCGTTTGAGTGCTAGCAGCCTTTCTTCATAAGAGGTTCCTTGGCGGACGTGGATGTTCTTCCCCTCCAGGTCGTCAATACTCTTGATTTCCGTGTTCCTCTTGTGAGCAATAGCCTTTTGCTCAACGGCGAGGTATTCCCTTGAAAACTCTACCGATTCTGATCTGGACGGGGTTATGGTCAGGCTTGCCGCGACAAACTCTCCGTCTCCCTTGTCAAGCGACGGGAGCAACCGGTCCCAGGATTCAGAGACCTTCACTTTCAATTCAACACCCAGGAAGTCGGCAAAGGCCTTTGCAAGGTCGTACTCAAAACCCATGTCCTGATCCCGGTAGGTGTAGTAACAATGTGCGTTGTTACGGGTTATGACAGTAATCGTGCCCGATTCCAGGATTCTTTCCAGGGCCCGATTCTTGCCGCAGGCGGCCAGGCACAATAGGCCCACGAAAGACAAGACCAAGAGTCTTCTCCGGGACACGGCGGGGATTCGGCGAACGCCCGAAACACACCTCAAAGGGGTCATCCACAACATTCTATTCTTCTGTCTTTACGGTTACGTAATACTGCTGGTTTCCTCGCTGTATGAGGAGGGCCGCAGATTCCTTATGACGATTCTTGATCACTGCCTTTTTGAAATCGTGGAGTGTCTTCACTTCCAATTCATTGATTCTGCGAATCACGTCGCCGGGACGAGCATTTATGCGATCGAGGTAAGAACCGGGCCGGATCCGGGTCACCATCACACCGTCCTTGGCTGCTATGTCATGCTTGAGACGCGCTGCGGTAGAGATTTCCTCCACACGCACGCCAAGAGACGAATAGGCCAAGTCTTCTGCCAGCTCTTCCGGAAATGTACGGGAACGAACCTGAAAAGTGTGCGTCTTTTCACCCCTACGTGCGGCTATGGAAATGACGTCTCCGGCGGCATAATCAGCAACAATGGCATAGTAGGTCTCCCTGGAGGTCACACGTTTTTTTCCTATGGCAGTTACCACATCACCCGATTGCAGGCCAGCTTCCCGGGCGGGACCGTCATCCGCCGCATCGGATACGAGCACCCCCCCAGCCTTGGGAAGGCTGAAATACCGGGCAAGCTTTGGGTCGAGATCCTGGACAGTCAAGCCGAGCCATGGGATGTGTATTTCTCCGTACCTGATGAGATCATCCACGACTCGCTTGGCCTTGTTGATGGGTATCGCAAACCCGATCCCCTGGGCCTTGGAATAGATGGCGGTATTGATGCCGATAAGGTCGCCATTGATATTCAACAGGGGGCCTCCGCTATTGCCGGGGTTAATTGAGGCGTCGGTCTGGATAAAATCCCGATACGTGCGGTTTTCAGCCTGAATCGAACGGTTCTGGGCGCTGATGACTCCCGTGGTGACCGTATTGGAGAACCCAAATGGGTTGCCAATTGCAATCACGGTTTCTCCAATCATGAGATCATCCGAGTTGCCCATCTGAATGGCCGGCAACGGCTCTTTTGACTGTATACGAAGAACGGCTAAGTCGAAATCCGGAGCAGCGCCTACCAACTCGGCCTCAAGTTCGCGCTCATCTCTCAGCAAGACTGTAATTTTAGCGCTTCTGGCAATGACATGTTCGTTCGTAAGGATATACCCGCGGGTTCCATCGATGATGACGCCCGAGCCCAGACTGTTGCGCTTGTATCGTCTTTTGTAGTTGGGTTCGAAGAAGTCCTTGAAGAAGGAATCAAAGAATGGATCAAGGCCGAAGTCAAAGAAGGGGTTGGAGCGTTTGACGGCCTCATATTCACTGCTGATATTGACCACCGCAGGACTCACTTTTTTTACCGCCTTGACCACCGCGTTTTCCCGGGGAACGTTGGCCGGTAATGTTCTTCGGACGGGCAAAAGAGTGGTAAGGACAAGGGCCGCAAAGGCGACGAATGCGAGTCTGACAATAGAAGGGTTTCTACGAGGCATCTCTCTTTCCCTTTTGAACTGCAACAGCGAGCGAATATAAAAAATGTAAACTTCCTTACAGTCGGCGCGAAGCACTGCCACAAGGCAGAACATTCCCTGCATCAAGCTGCAGGGAGCTTCAATATGATCTTGTTTTTTACCGAATGCGGGTTATACTAACACAAGATGTTTGTTCTGCGATTCGTAACGAACAGCAAACCTATACATTAACAAGGAAGCCATGTCCCGTCAATCTTTGCACGAAATCTTGCCCCTGATCCGACACCCGAGCCACTATCTGGGCAACGAGATCAATGCAATCCGAAAGGCACCTGAAAATGTGCGCCTCCGTTTTGCATTGGCCTTTCCAGATCTGTATCAGGTGGGAATGAGCTATATGGGAATTCAGGTCCTTTATAATATCCTGAACGCCCGTGAAGAGATCGCCGCAGAAAGGGTATTCGCACCAGGGGCCGACCTCGAGGAAAAGTTGCGGGAAGGCAGGGTTCCCCTCTCTTCGCTTGAAAGCGGCACCCCCATTTCAAATTTTGACATCATAGGTTTCAGCCTATTATACGAGCTAAATTTTACCAATGTTTTGACTATATTAGACCTATCCGGGATACCGTTTTATGCCGGGGACCGCAACCCTTCCCATCCCTTTGTGGTTGCAGGTGGTCCCTGCACGTTCAATCCGGAGCCTCTGGCTGATTTCTTCGATGCCATGGTGGTAGGGGATGGCGAGGAAGCAGTTCTTGAACTGACGGAAGCCTGGCTCGAGTGGAAAGATGCCGGAGGTGACCGCGAAGCGCTGCTTAAGAGATGGTCAAAGATAACGGGCGTTTATGTGCCGTCTTTCTTTGAGGCAGATGTCGATCCTCAAGGGTTTCAGGTGGTAACGGCCCGATTTCCCGATTATGAGGTAGTGCACAAGGCCCTGGTTCCCGACCTTGACCGGGTACCTTATCCAGACTGCCCAATAGTTCCTTTTGGGAAGCCTGTGCACGACCGCGTGAGCCTTGAGATTTGCCGGGGTTGTACAAGGGGCTGCCGGTTCTGCCAGGCCGGGATCATCTATCGGCCCGTGCGGGAAAGGTCACCGGATGTAGTCCTTTCCTTGGCAGAGCGCGCACTGAAGAACACCGGCTACGAGGATCTTTCGCTGCTCTCGCTTAGCACGGGTGATTATAGTGCCATACAGGTTCTCATGGAAAGGCTGATGAACCGATGCGCCCCAAAAAAGATTGCCGTTTCCCTTCCCTCCCTTCGGGTTGGAAGTCTGACCGAGTCGCTAATGGCCCAGATCAAGCGTGTTAGGAAGACGGGCTTTACGATAGCCCCAGAGGCAGGAAGCCCGCGCCTCCGCGAGGTGATCAACAAAAACATCACCGAAGAAGATCTGGAGGAGACGGTCCAAAACGCCTTTGGGCTGGGGTGGCAGCTGATTAAGCTCTACTTCATGATCGGTCTTCCCACGGAAACAGAAGCCGACTTAGATGGGATTGTCTCGCTGGTGAGGAGGCTTCAGAGAATTCGTTCGCCGAGCAAGCGCGGCGGCAATATCACCGTGAGTGTCTCCACCTTTATTCCCAAGGCCCATACGCCCTTCCAGTGGTGCACCCAGGTGTCAATGGATGAGAGCCGAAGAAAGATTCACATGCTTCGAAGCAAGCTCAAAGGCCGCGGCCTTCGCTTCAAGTGGCAGAACCCTGAAATGAGCCTCCTTGAGGGGCTCTGGGCAAGAGGCGACAGGCGGTTGAGCCGTTTGTTGGTCAAGGCTTATGAGTTGGGGTGCCGTTTTGATGGCTGGAGCGAACACTTTGGGTTCAACCGATGGCAAGAGGCGATTGAGGCCTGCGGTGTGGACATCGACTTCTATACATCGCGGGTCCGCGATCTTTCTGAACCCCTTCCCTGGGATCACATTGACACGGGGGTGTCCAAGACGTTTCTGAAGCTGGAGTGGGAAAAGGCCCTTGAGGGGAGCCAAACGCCGGATTGCCGGGATGGGGAATGTCATCTTTGCGGCGTGTGTGACTTTGAAACCACACAACCTGTGACCCATAAGGCAGGCGCCGGTGTCCCCGCTGCCGGGGGGGCACCCATGAGAAAGGTTGATGGGCCGTTCAAGAAGCTTCGCGTATCATATGCCAAGCGCGGCTCGGCCCGCTATTTCGGGCATTTGGAGCTGGCCAAGATCTTCGTGCGGGCCTTCAGTCGCGCCCAGATTCCCTTGAGATTTTCAGAGGGGTTCCATCCCGCCCCAAAGGTTTCCTTTGAATCAGCCCTTCCGGTGGGGACGGAGAGCCTGGCGGAGCACTTCACAGTTCAGGTGCCACTGCATGTTTCACGTGAAACAGTAATGAGGCGTCTTAACAAGGAGCTCCCGGAAGGACTCACAATTACTGCCTGCAATACGGCTGATCGGACTTCGTCAGCGGCAGGACCGAAGCTTGCTCATTACACGGTGACTCTGAAAGAGGGGACTTTTTCAGAAGCCGAGCTTAGGGACTTCTTGGACAAAAAAGCATGGCCTTTCATTAAGACGAATCGAAAAGGGCGAGCCAAGACGATTGAGTTGAAGTCTGTTGTCAAACAACTCACGCTCCCCTCCCCGGAAAAAGCCGAAATAATCCTGGAGGAGAAGCCAGGCAACAGCGTCCGTCCAGCCGATGTTCTATCTTCTGTTTTTGACCTGCCCGAAGAGGTCCTGAAACTGGCCACCATTATCAAGGGCCCTGCCCCCATAAGCAGCTGATATAACACGGTTGCGTTTGTCGGGGTTGCGAGTTGTGCGTTGAGGGTTTCGTGGTGGCCCTAAAAGCGGTTCTGGTTGTCGCTTTGCTGAATCATACGCTTAACCCGCGCGATAGCATCGGCGTAAAGCCTGTTGTCTCCATAGCCAGCTGCTTTTTCATACAGGTCTATTGCCGTCCTGAGATTTTCCGGGTCCCCAATGCTTTCGTGGGCTACACCAAGATTATAAAGAGCTGCTGCGCTGGCGGGTTCGCTTGAAATCACTTCCTGCCATAGTTGTACGGCATCTTCCCATTCTCCGTCCCTTGCCAATGCCACCCCACGTCTGACCTTTCTGTTGCCACCCTTGTCGAGTTTAACCATGCTTGCTACCTTCATTCGGGAGAGCTTGGCTACGAGCCTGGTGGCTATCTTAGCGGAAAACTCATCCATTGTGGCAGCGGGAGTTGGGATTTCGCCTGTTTTATGGTTGGCAGAAGCATACGACATGTCTCCACCAATTTTGCCATTGAAGTTTTCATCAAAGGCTCCTGCGGCAGCGATCCGACCGGTATCCATTTCAAACACCCTGTAATCGATTGTGAGAGAGGCCTGTCGGATGACATACCGTAGCGATCTGATGACAGTGCGTTTTATCTCCACTTCAACCCACTGGCCTTGTATGTTCTTCTCCTTCTTAAAATAACCCGTTCCTTCCTCCACTTGAACCTGATCCGCGCCATGAGTATCATTCACGGCACCGGTCACTCGGGCTCCTATCACCAGGTCGGCGTGGAGCTCCTCTGTTAGGTGCAAGGCCTTTGCACCTTCCACAATGTCATAGGAGATTCCATCCAGGACAGGATGCGCGGCCGTGTCCAAGGAATTGAAATACCGCACGTCAGCCAGCCTATTGTGAATATGATGCCGGACTATTTCCCCGTACTGCCCATCGAACCTGAGGAGGGCTACGTTACGGATACCCTCCCAGCCAACCCCGGCAGGTGTGATGCTGGGCACCCTCGGTCCCGGGGCGCAGCTCAAGCATGTTGTCAGGACAAGAATTACTAATACAAGGCGGTATGGATTCACCTTAAGAGGTCTTTTCAACATAGTATTTTTCTTCGTTCAGCAAGAGAAAGAATCGACCAGTTTCAGGCTCTTCCTGAAAATACTGAGCAAGTTGGTAGTAGCCGGGTCGGGAGAAACGGGCCTTGAACCTTCCATTCCGTAGCTTGCAGTAAAGAACGTGGCCAGGACCAATAGAAAGGGTTTTCGGGTCAAGGTCTTCCTCACTATCATCCGTGAAGCGGAGGACAAAGCAGTCCTCTTCCCCATGAGAGGAGCCAGACACGAAGTCTGTTCTGACGATGACATGTGGTGTGTCCTCAACATCCAGATGGCATACCTGGTCTTTAAACGTGATAATGTATCGCCCCTCGTCATCCAAGTCGAGAGACCTGTAGAAAAGGGCAAGAAGCCCGCGGTCAATAATAGGAGCACCATTGTGGAACCAAGTTCCCTCCTTATCCACATGGATCATACATGGAGGGATCTCATCA
>JAQYVR010000251.1 GCA_030145395.1 Desulfobacteria bacterium | reverse complement strand
CAGATTCCTTAGGCTCATCGGGCGGTCGCTTGCCGGTGACACGGCCGGACCATCTCGGTTTGGCCTAAAGCTCACTAAGCCTCTTTATCCTCCCATGCGTGGACATTGCAGACAGGCTAATCTTCCCTTCCTTGAAAAGCTCAAAACGGGCAGGCCCCAGTACATCTTTCAGAAACTCAGGATCTTCTGTAACCTGCCCCCGTAGCCATCGGCAAATTTGTCTTGGACTACTCTCTCTTTTGCATAATGACTAGCAGAGTGCGTGAATGTCCGTGCAAAGCCCTGCATCCCTCTCACACTGCCCTCAATGCCCTCCTTGCGTATCAACCTCCCCATTTGAGGGGCTGATCGGCCCTCAATGAGGCTCTGACGTGCTATTGATATGATCTTGTCGGCTGTGTTCTTTTCCAATTTAGAAAGCCAATCATTTACCAACAGTCCATCAACTGTCGATGTCTGAAACCACGCCTCAACGATGTCTTTGTCAAGCTTGAACTTGGACACTTTAAGGCTGAGGTTTTCATTAAGGGTATCTGTGGTAAACGTGGCACTAGCTAGAATAGTGTCCTCTCCAGCATCCTTGAGGTGATCTGGCAACTTCTATTCATGCTAAATAGCTGTAGCAATGAGGATAAGCGGTCACAGGACGAGAGAAGTATTTGAGCGATACAACATCACCGACAACGCCGACTTAAAGCTGGCGGCGCAGAAGCAACAAGTATACCTTGAAAGCCAGATGGTTACAAAAACGGTTACAATCCGCGATCTCCAAGAAAAAAGGGTTAACCAGCAATGTGGCTAACCCCCCTTCCTCATTTGTTTTTTCTTTGGCTGGGAGACCAGGATTCGAACCTGGATTGACGGAGTCAGAGTCCGTAGTCCTGCCGCTGGACGATCTCCCATCTTTCTTCGTGGAACAACAAAATACACAAATACAAAAAGGTAGTCAAGTCCGAAAGCTCCTTGTTGCTTCGTCCCTTTGCCATATGGTTTGCACCGCAAAAGAGCGCCTCAAAAACACCGGATAAACAAGGCTTGACAAAAGGCCTGAAAGTCAGTACTAGAACCGATTTAAGTCGTGTTGAAAAGCCTTTTATTGGATCTTGGGCTTTGGAGGGAATGCGGAGCGATTAACAGAAGTCCTAATCTGCATCCACCAACCGGCAGCAAGGCGGAAGAGGGTCGTCATGGAGCAAGTGCTATTGCTGAATGCAACCTTTGAGCCCTTAAAGGTGATTGACTGGAAAAGGGCTATTCGGCTTCTTACTCTGGAAAAGGTGGAAGTCCTGGAGGAGTATGACAGGGAAATCCATTCGGTTACGTTTGCCGTCAAGCTTCCGGCTGTCCTTCGTCTCCTGAGATACATAAGGTACAGGAAGAAAGATATCAAGTTCTCTCGAGCAAACATTTATGCGCGAGACAATTTTCACTGCCAGTATTGCGGACACGGGTTTGAATCTCAAGACCTGACCTTCGATCATGTAATCCCCAAAAGATATGGGGGCAAAACCGAATGGAGCAATATTGTCACGTCCTGTTACAGGTGCAACCGGGTAAAGGGAGGCAAGAGTCTGAAAGAAGTGGGCTTGAAGCTTCGGAAGAAACCGGTAAAGCCTGATTGGGTGCCCTTTCTTATGATTACCATTCGTTCTAGGAGTGTTCCGGACTCCTGGCGAGATTATCTATATTGGAATCTGGAGTTACAAGATACCTAACCCGGACAAGCCGGCATCAGACAAGAATGTAGAATAATGAACAAGGAATTCTGAATGTCGGGGTTTTTCCTTCTTACTTCCTTGTTCGACATTCGATATTCGTTATTCCAAGATTGTTTTCTGCCAGAAGAAACACGAATTTAACAACTAAGGGACTAAGGTAACCGTCCCCAACCACCCCCACCAGGCGTATTGACCACAATAGTCTCTCCTTTGGATGCCTGAAAAGTTATGCGGCTAGGAAGAGGTACCTCTGTCCCATCCGTACGCCTCAGCAGATTTTCTCCACATGCTGCGTCATTCCCTCCGGCTATGCCCTTGGGTGGAAAACGTCTTCTTTCCGACTGAATGGATACGACAGCGTCCTCAAGGAGAAGGAGTTCGCGGGTTATCCCCATTCCTCCCGGGTGGAGGCCGGCGCCTCCCGATCCCTCCCTTAGTTCGGTCTTAAGAACCCTTATGGGATAAGCGCTTTCCAGCACTTCTGTCGGAGTGGTAGCTGTGTTAGTCATGTGCACGTGTACTGCGCTTGCGCCGCGATGTTGCGGACCTGCACCCATACCCCCTGCAATCGTCTCGTAATAGGTCCTTTCCTTCCATCCTAAGGCAAGGTTGTTCATGGTCCCTTGCCCTTGAGCCGGGATCTGGTCAGGAAACAGATCCCCAAGGGCAAGCAGGAGGACATCAACAATCCTCTGAGAGGTTTCAACATTTCCGGAACTAACAGCGGCCGGCGGGCGTGGATTAAGAAGCGTTCCTTCGGGCGCTTTAACCCGTATGGTTTTGTAGCACCCATGGTTGGGTGGGACATCGGCAGGAATCAGGCATCTCAGGACATAATAGACAGCTGACCTGGTCACGCTGATGGGCGCGTTGGCATTTCCTTCACTTTGAGGCGCGGTGCCCGTGAAATCGATTTCAAACGAGTCGTCTTCAAGTTTTACTTTAACCATGATGCGAATTGGCCCCGTCTCACCATCTAAGTTGTCCGATGCTTCGGACATGCCGTTTGGAAGGGCGAGCAGATGGGCCGTTACCCTTGAACTCGAATAATCGATAATCGCTTCTACAAAGGAGTCAAAGGCCGTCTCTCCGTAGCGACGGACAAAATCGATGCACCTGGATGCCCCAAGGCGGTTGGCGCCCACCTGGGCATTCAAATCCCCGATCCGCTCGTCCGGGTTTCGGGTCTCTTTCTTAAAGACCCTCAGCACGTCTTCTGAAATGGCACCCTGTGTGACAAATAGGGTAGGGGGGATAACGATTCCTTCTTCATCCAGCGTACTGCTTGATCCTGGCATCGACCCTGGTGTCTTCCCGCCCACATCTGCGTGATGTGCACGGTTTACGACATATCCTTTAAGCTCCCCTTTCCAGAAGAAAGGTGCGATCAGGGTAATGTCCGGAAGGTGAGAACCCCCGCGGTACGGGTCATTCACAATCACCTGATCACCAGGAGATAGCCGCGGAAAATCGGCTGCAACCTGTTCAACAGCCGATGGCATGGCACCAAGATGTACTGGGATGTGTTCGGCCTGAGCAATCAGGCGGCCCCTGGCGTCAAACAAAGCACAGCTTTCATCGAGACGTTCTTTGATGTTGGGGGAAAAGGCGGTTCGTCTCAGATTGCCCCCCATCTCCTCTGGAATGGCCAGGATGAGATGCTTGAAAACCTCAAGTGTTACTGGATTAATTAGTCCCATTAGCCTCTAATGCAATGCGATTTGAGTAGGACGACATCCGAAACCCAGAGCGCATAAGGCGTACTGCAAGACACAAGAGTTCTCGCCTATAAGCCGTCTCAAAAAGGTGAATCAGGGTTCACCTCTATTCTGAGACAACTCTTCTCTGCCATAAAGATCTCGCAATTCGGGGGTACAAACACGGTAGACCCCTCATCTTCAACCACAAGGGGTCCGTGACCGTGAAAAGATGACCCAAGGCCGCTTCGATCATACACCGGTGCCACCTCCCAGCCCGATGAAAGGAGGACTCTCCTCTTTCCGATCGGTTCGCGGGTTGCAGAGAAAGTAACATCCGGCAATGTGATCTCTTCCCTTGAGGATATAGCTGAAAGCCTAACTGTAACAACTTCCACATGAGGTCCTTGTTCCATAGAGTAGCCATATCGATTTCTGAAAACCTGGTGGAAGCTTTCTTTTGGGTCAGCTTCCTTTGCATAGACTATGGGAATATGAAAACCCTGGCCTTCGTAGCGCATGTCTAAGGAGGCAATAAAACGTGCATCTTTATCATCCAGACCCTGACGTGCAAAAGATTTCAAAGCCTTTTCCTTGAATTGCCCCAATACATTATCCACTTCCTCGTGTGTGTTCGTATTCCATCTGGCAACCAGGGTCTGGCCAAAGTCGAGTCTCAAGTCCGACAGGAGAATACCTAAAGCCGAGAACATACCTGCCATCGGCGGGACCAATACCTCTGTGATGCCCAGTTCCCTTGCGAGCCCTGCTGCGTGAATCGGGCCGGCCCCTCCAAAGGCAAGGAGCGTGAACTCCCTGGCGTCTATCCCCTTTTCTACGGTGGCCCTTCGAATTCCCCTCAGCATGTTGGCATTGACCACGGAGCGTACGCCCAGAATAGTCTCCTCCTCGCTGAGTCCTGCAGATATTGACAGTGGCTGAAACGCATCTCTAGCCTTGTCGGAGTTGAGGGTCAAATCGGTCCCGGAGAAGGACATTGGGTCAAGAATGCCGGACAGAAGGTTTGCGTCAGTCACTGTCGGAAGGTTGCCGCCCCGGCTGTAACAGGCGGGACCAGGCTCAGAACCAGCGCTCTGCGGACCTACACGAAGCGCACCCCCCTTGTCGACCCATGCAATCGACCCCCCGCCTGCTCCCACGGTCGTGATGTCAAGGATGGGGAGCCGGAGGGGGAGTTCATCGATTTTCCCCTCCTCTGTCCACAGAGGTGTATGGTCTGCGATGGCGGAAAAGTCGGCACTCGTCCCACCCATATCAAAGGTGATAATGTCTTTTCTTTTTATGCGCTTTCCCAGTATGAAGCCTCCCGAAACGCCGCCAGCCGGACCCGAAAGCAACATCTCTACCGGGTTTATTTCACCCGATGCTGCTACGCCACCGCCCGATTTCATAATATAGTAGTCGTCGGACCCCCCGGCTTCCTGAATCGCCGTGCGTATGTTCTCCAGGTAGTTGTTGACGATAGGCTGAACAAAGGCATTTATGGCTGTTGTGGAGGCCCTCTCAAATTCTCTGAACTCAGGGATTATCTCAGATGATCTGGATACGGGTAGCCCTTTCTTTCTTAGTGCCTGCTCAAGGAGCATTTCATGGGACGGGTTTTTGTAAGAAAACAGGAGGCAGATGGCAGCAGCCTGTGCCCCAGCCCCAACGACGCGATCTGCCAGAGCATCAGCATCAGACAATGACAGGGCTGACAGGACCGTGCCATCAGGGGCCAGGCGCTCAGAAACCTCAAAACATAAGTTGCGCTCAACAACCGGTCTTGACCGCTCACAATCGAAATCATAAAGCCTGGGCCTTTGTTGCCTGGCGATATGGAGGAGATCCTTGAAGCCTCTGGTAGTAATAAAGGCTACCCTTGCTCCCTTTCTTTCAAGTAGTGCATTTGTCGCGACTGTAGTGCCGTGGGAGAAAGTAGAGATGTGTGAGAGGGAACCTATCGTCTCGGTGACTGCGCGATCAGGAGAGGCCGGGGTGGAGAGAACTTTCCAGCCCCGTATGCTGTCACTGTCCAGTATGACTACATCCGTGAATGTGCCACCAATATCTGTCGCAACTCGCATATTCTATCCGGCAACGGCTTCTCTCGCCTGCTCCGAAAGTCTATTTTTGCGGTTAATACGATTGAATAATGCGACAGAAGCGCTCAGACCGGGACAAGGCCTCAAGGCTCTGCCATAGCCACTTCTCTTTGTGTGCTTCGACAGTAGTAATGGGCTTCAAGCTGTTTTGCTCTATGTATTCGAACAGGAATTCGAAGTCGATCTTACCTGCTCCGATGGCGAGATGATCATCTTTGATTCCGTTATTATCGTGCAAATGGAGTTCCTTCATGAGTGGTCCAAGGGCCTTTAGCCAGTCGTCCATGCTTGTTTCAGAGTAGGCGCTCATATGGCCTGTATCAAAACAGAACCCCACTTTCTGTATGTTCAACGCGTTGAGAAGTCTGAGGAGCATCCTGGGGGTTTTTTCGAACACATTCTCGATCATCAGGGTCGTTCGAGTGGATTCTATCTCTTTCACGAGAGGTGTCCATGTCTCAATAGATGCCTCGAACCATTCGTCCTGTACTTCATCATATCTTTTTCTGTCATAGCCTGTGTGGCAGACGACAGACAACGGCTCAAATATCGGTATGAGGTCAAATGCTTGCCTAAGGCGATCTCGACTTGCTTTCAATATCTTCTTGTCGATGCCCCCGGGAACAAGGTCATAGAAGGGTCCGTGCAGTGTGATGGAAAGGCCTTCCTGCTGGAGAAGAGAGGCAATTTCAATAAAGTCTTTCCTGGAATGTGTATCAATCACTCCCGCGTTGATCCCGATTTCAGGATTAATCCTCTTCTCAAGGACAATGGGCAGGTATTTATCTTTCAGCAGCCTGAAAGGGATGCATACCTGAACGTTTTTGATAATCTTTTCAATCATCGTGTTTCATGTCTGATGCGACTGCCCGCCTCTGGCGGGTTAATCCTCCCCCATTTCAGCCTTCGTAGCCACTTCGGCGAAGTAGGCCAAGGGGGAGGAGATCGTTTCGAAAAGAATTTAGGATGCCCCGCGCGGAAGCGCGGGGAGCTTTACTATTTTCTATTCTTCTTCTGTCTCAACGCCTTGCGCTGTTGGGCTCTGACGCGGCCTTCCTCAAACCGCCGCCTCTCATCGTCTGTTTCAGCCACAACGCCGGGCACTGGCTTGGGTCTTCGATTCTCGTCCAGAGACACAAGGGTGAGATACGCAGAGTTGGTGTGGCGCACTTCGCCTGTCATCAGGTTCTCGGCCTCCACCCTGACACCCACCTCCATGGAAGTCTGTCCCACGTAGTTGATTGCAGCACGCACAACCACCAACTCCCCCACGAAGATAGGTTCGTGAAAGTCCAGTCGATCCATGGAAGCGGTGACCACATTGGTTCGGCAATGGCGGTGTGCAGCGATGCCCGCTGCCGTGTCTATGAGTTTCATAATGGTGCCGCCGTGTACGTTGCCTGACGGGTTAGCGTCCACGGGAAACATGGCCTGAGCCATTTCAACCCTTGATTCACACGTGTTCTTCTTTGTTGTCATCTTTTCTTGCCTTTATTTGATTTTGGAAGACCCCGTCCTGTGGGCGGGGAGTGTTTCGTGATTTCAGGGCGTAAGTCGATCAAGAGGAATATTGAGTTACACGCATTTTGTGGCTAGGGACAAAAAAGACTTCTTGTCAGCCGAAAAGAGTATCAGACCATTCTTCTCAAAATCACGGAGTGCAGAACGCACGTCGGCCGACGAGATACCTATTGTCTTGGCTACCTTGTCTATTCGTTGAGATTTCTCAACAGCCGACAAATAGAGGTCTTGTTCGGGAGACTTAAGAGTGTAATTGGTCGTGCGCCCGTCTCGGCACACAGAGATCTTCAGGTCTTTAGCGCGTGTTTGGTAACACATGAAAGTTTCAAGGCGACTTTTGCTTTTGATGTCTTTAACTTTCTCCCGTATTTTTGCGGAGAATTCAAACTGCTCTTCTTCATTGTCAAACTCGTAGGGGTACGGGTAATTGGAATAGGACGGCATGGGAAAGTCGTAAAAGATATCAGAGAAGATCGATTCATCGTTTCGCTCAAGCCCATAGCTGTCAGTATTAAGGAAGACAGGACAATCTGTCGGCAGATAGAATTCGCCTGGATAGATCAAGATGTTCTCATACACCAACAAATGTGTAATCAAGTCCATGACCCTAAGGTTTTCCTCCAGATCGCGTGTAGTCATGTTGGGATAGCTAGTAAAGAGATTGAACTGCAAGGGGACCCCTAATTCCGCCACCATTTTAAGAACCTCGACATTTCTAATGGCGGAGACCCCCTTTTTCATTAATCTCAGAAGCCTGTCACTGAATGTTTCAATCCCCACCTGGAAATGTGAGATCCAGTGACCAAAGCGCAGAATAGACTCAAGGACTTTTTTGTCCATCTTTTGTGCACGAAATTCTGCAAAGTGGAATGACAGATTTTTCCCGTCTAGATATTCAGAGAGCTGAGTGACCAATCTTCGATTCTTAAGGGCATCAGAGTCCAAAATGATGAAGTTGCTGAGGTCTTTAGATACATCCTGATAGTACTCCATTTCTGCTATGATTCGCTTTGTCGTCTTCCACTGACACCGGACATGATATGATACGTCCGGGCAAAACGTACACTTCTTCCACGGACACCCCCTACCGAGCTCAAGGGGCAAAATAATCTCGTGCGGTTCTATGGGAAGCCGTTCAAGATGGTACATAGGAAAAGGCAATGAGTTCAGAGAAACATTTGGCTTCAATTCTGATTTCCTAATGTTGCCTTTAGCATCTTTGAATAGAACGTTGTATAAAGGCTTCTTCTTGTTTTCGATGTGCTCCAACAAGCCGGGAATAGTTACTTCAGACTCCCCAATGCCCACAAAGTCGACAAAGTCCACGTTGGACATCAGTTGATGTGAAAAGGTTCCGGAACAGTCTTTCCCACCCACAACAGTCATAACATGGGGATGCATATTCTTGATTCTGTGACACATGAGCAGTGCACTGCTTAACTGATAGTGCGAGCAAGTAAAACCAACAAGCTTCGTTCCGGGCAGGTACGGAGACATCTCCGATAAAGCGAAGTCAATGAAGGCCCAGGCCGATTTTCTCAACGTTTCGAAGTCGTCGAGGGTTAACCCAACGGAACCGAGACGTTCGGCAAATCGCTCCTTGGATACCTGGTACCCCTCTTCAAAAAGCAGCGATGCAAAAACATAATCCAATCCCAGGTATTCAACGTCAAGGGATTGCGAAATCTTCGTGAGGTTCGCGCTCGCGTTCTTATCAAAGCCGTTCAGGAAGGGGAGAAAAGCCAAGTGAAAATGAAACGTCTTAACGTTCTTTCCCTTTTCGCTCAAATAAGCGTCCGCAATGCCGAGATTTATATTTGGCACATTAGCAAACCATTTTGAGTCGAATTTGGTATATGGCATTGATACAAAGATGAAATCCATTATCTCACTCCGAAGATTCCACAAGAAGATAAACTGATCAAAAGGTTAACGCCGTTGCATGTTTTCGGGCCCCTGTTCAACTATTTCTTCTTCTTTCTTTTAGCCCGTCGATCCGGGACGCAGTAGACGCCCGTGGGGGTCATTGCCACCCCAAAACACTGATTGCAGGATATGCATTTCGCCTTCTTTCGGTCCCCACCCCTCCATCGCTTCACAAGGCCAGGTTCTCTGATCAGAGGGCGTGCCATGGAAACCATGTCTGCTGCGCCGGCCTCCAGGATGTGATTCACGGCCGGCAATGATCTGACGCCCCCAACCAGTATAATGGGCGCAGAAACCTGCTTTTTTATCTTTTTTGCGAGGGGCAGAAAATAGGCCTCATCCGATTCCTTGCGAATCTTCGCACGCGCCGGACCCAGATTTCCTGAGGCGGGAAGCCCTCCACTCATTTCAACGGCATCGATTCCCATTTTATCGAGTCTTTTGGCGACGAACAGGGTATCTCTTTCTTGCAACCCGCCTCGCACAAAATCCTTTGTATTTAGTTTGATCATAACCGGGAAATTCCTTCCCACTGTTTTTCGAATGGCCCTGTAAGTCTCAAACAGGAATCTTGCGCGGTTTTCTATAGAGCCGCCATACCTGTCTGTGCGCTTGTTCCTGAAAGGGGAGAGAAACTGACTGATGAGATAGCCATGAGCCCCATGAAGCTGCACAGCGTCAAACCCAGCCCTTTTGACCCTGCCTGCTGCCCGCGCAAATGCCTGCACGGTCTCCTTGATCTCGCGCTGGGTCATGGCTTTGGGGGTCCATCCGAACAGTTTATCTTGTACAGCAGTCGGTCCCCAGACAGGCGCATCTTTACGTTCCGACATCATCGTCTGGACGCCGGCATGCACAATCTGCATGGCAATCTTTCCGTTGGCTGCGTGGACACGCTTTGTGAGTTTCTTCAGGTCCGGCATCATGGCATTGTTATGTATGCCAAGCTGCCTTGGCATGGCCTGCCCGTTCGGCATGACATAGGCAAAGCCCGTCATAATGAGTCCAACCTCTCCCTTCGCAAGCTGCTCCATGCGTTTTATCAGCTTCGTTGTGCAGCCACCATTCTCAGCTGCCAATCCTGTCCACGTGGCAGAGCGCATGCTCCTGTTTCTCAAGACCATTCCATTGATTTCAATTCTGTCAAATAAATCCGTCATTGTCTTACCTCCGATGGTTAACATAGATTTGATCTTAAAGGCGCAGGAGGTGCTGTGTCCAATGAGGCTACAAGCCATCTCAAAAATGCGTCTAAGTCCCCATGGCGGCGTTGCGGGTCGGCTCAAAATGCTCACATACTACCGTGTATGCTCCGCTTTTTCGCTTGTCCCGCCATAGCTCTTTGAGCGACGGCGGACCGCCCCCGCGTTTGCTGAGCACCTTGAACTTAGAGACAGATTCGA
>JAQYVR010000241.1 GCA_030145395.1 Desulfobacteria bacterium | reverse complement strand
GTAGCCTGCCTCATTGATTTTGGCGTCGAGTACAAAGCGTTAATGAACAGCTTAAAGCACCTCAACAATTTACGAAGGGAGTGTTAGAAATTCTGTGGTGCGACACGAAGTCGCTTTTATGATTGTTTCATCCTATCAAGGAGGTACAGGATAAGAAACCCGTTGTCCCACCAACGGTTCCCTACCTGGCTGTGCGACGACAGTGATGTTGTGGTGCAAAGCGCCGGGGACAATGTAGCCGTGAATTTCCACTGGTGAATCCCGCGAGGGAACACCGAATCTGCCAGCCTCAGGGCGGTTACGGCGCTAGGGACGGTGGTATGGTCAGCACATGCGAATCTCTGTAAGCATCGTAAATTTTGAGGAGCTAAAGAGGCTGATAAGCTCCGACCAAAAGGTGAGTGACCAAGAATATCCTCTCACAGTTCGGATATCGTGGGCGACGCGTCACCGGTGCAAAGGAGAGACCTAAGCCACTATTTGTCATAGAAGTGGAACGTGGAAACCCTGTACGGTTCCGCAAGGTAAGCCTCCCGTGAGGGAGCCTGATGACCGTGCAGGTATAGGATGTCGGAAGAAGCGAATGACAAGCTGTAATGGTTTGTATACGGGTTTAAACGTTACCCAGCCCGAAAGGGTGCCCACGTCCGATGGGTTCTCAATGGCAAGAGCATTTGAGGAATTGGCAGAATGAGGAAACGCAAATGACGCCAGCGAGCGGTGCATCCTCAGCGGCAACTCTCTGGGATTCCATTGATTGGAAGACAACGGAGCGTTACGTACGCCGACTTCAGATTCGTATTGCCAAGGCAGTCCGGGAAGGACGCTGGGGTAGAGTGAAAGCTCTGCAACGGCTCCTGACCCATTCTCACTCTGCCAAGCTTTTGGCGGTAAGACGAGTGACTCAGAATCGTGGTCGCCACACCCCAGGTGTGGATGGCGCGATCTGGCGGCGATCGGGCCAGAAATGGTCTGCTGCACAAGCCCTGACCAATCGAGGTTATCAGGCATCACCCTTGAGGCGTATCCATATTCCCAAGAAGAATGGGAAGAAACGCCCTCTTGGTCTACCGGTCATGTATGACCGGGCAATGCAAGCACTCTATTTGATGGCACTGGAACCGGTGGCAGAAACTCAGGCCGATATCCATTCTTATGGATTCAGGCCGAGGCGCTCCACCGCCGACGCTGTAGAACGGTGTTTTGTAGTGCTCTGTCGAAAACCGAGTGCCCAGTGGATACTGGAGGGTGATATCAAGGGTTGTTTTGATAATATCGATCATGACTGGCTATACAAACACATTCCAATGGATCGGAAAGTGTTACGACAGTGGCTGGCCTCGGGCTATATGGAAGGCAAAACACTTTTTCCTACTCTGGCAGGAACACCTCAAGGTGGGGTCATTTCGCCTTGTCTGGCTAACATGGTACTTGATGGTCTGGAGGATGTGGTGATACGCATAACCAAGCCGTCAGATAAAGTCCATGTAATCAGATATGCTGATGATTTTGTGGTAACTGGCGCTTCGAAAGAAGTACTCAAAGACCGCATCAGGCCCGCCATAGAAGCCTTCTTGTCAGAAAGAGGCCTATGCCTCTCGGAAGAGAAAACGCTGATTACTTCAATTCAGCAAGGATTTGACTTTCTGGGTTTCAACGTCCGCAAATACGGACATAAACTGTTGATCATGCCCAGCAAAAGCAGTATCAAGTCTTTTCTGAGTGATGTTCGTGAGGAAATCAAGCAAAGCATTAGCGTGCCTATGATTGGGTTGATTCATCGGCTCAATCAGAAAATACGTGGCTGGGTAAATTATTATCGCCATGTGGTCGCTAAACGTGCCTTCAGATTTGTCGATTATGTGATCTTTTGGGCCGTGTGGAAATGGAGCCGCCGTCGCCACCCCAATAAATCAGCGAAGTGGAGATATAGAAAATATTTCGCTGGTCAGGGCCATCGCCGGTGGGTCTTCCATACTCGCTCTGCGGGTAAAAATGGAGAGGTCAAGGCCATATGCTTGATCCATGCATCCGACACTCCCATCCAACGTCATCGACAATTAATTGCAGCTGCAACTCCGTATGATCCTGCTTTCTTTGCATATTTTAGGGACAGGTCGCGCAGAGTTGTCATGATACCACCGGGACTACCGGGTCGTTATTCAACGACTTTATGAGTGCTTGAGCCGTGTGCTGGGAAATCCGCACGCACGGTTCTTAGGAGAGGGAGTGGCAGAAATGCCGCTCTCTTATCCGACTAACTGCTTATCATTGATCCCATAATTGGGAAAGGATAGGCAGATTATGAACAAAGAAGAACTTGAAGCTTTTGCCCGCGAAGCGGCCAAAGGCCTGAAAACAGAAAAAGACCTGAATGAGTTCAGCCAGATGCTGACCAAGGTAGCGGTTGAAGCGGCCCTCAACGCCGAACTCGACGATCATTTGGGTTATTCAAAGCATGAGACCTCCGGTTCTGAAAACAGCCGTAATGGGTCCACCAGCAAGATACTGCGCACCGAAGACGGTCAGTTTGAATTGAATACACCGCGTGACCG
>JAQYVR010000179.1 GCA_030145395.1 Desulfobacteria bacterium | reverse complement strand
CTAGCCTTTTAATCTTATGCCGATGCGAACAGTGTCGCGAAAGTATGGGTATGCTAACAACCAAAGAAGCCATAGAAAAAAGAAGGAGTATACGGAAATACAAACCCGATCCGATTCCTGATGAGTTTGTCACAGAACTGCTTCATGCGGCCAGGCTCGCTCCCTCGGGCTGCAATGCCCAACCATGGAGATTCAAGACCGTCAAAGAGCCTGATGTCAAGGCACGATTGGCTCAGGCGGCCTATAAACAGTTGTTTGTCGCGGAGGCCCCTGTTGTCATGGTCTGCTGCGCCGATATTCGAGGTTACATCGATGGAAGCTCCTCCGGTGTCCAGGATCTGGGAAAGATCGGGGCTGTTGAGGACAGGGTTGTCAAAACCATTAAGGATAAGACCGAGATCCTAGGGACCCTTGGGACAGACGATCTCGGTCCTCGTATCGCAGCAAATGTGGCGATCGCTATCGAGCATATGGTCCTGCGGGCTCTGGATTTCGGGCTCGGAACCTGCTGGGTTCGCTTGATCGACGAGTCAAAAATCAGGGAGATATTCGGATGGGATGATAATATCTATGTGGTGGCGCTCCTTCCCATGGGCTTTCCGGCGGAATCCCCTCAAGCCAGAAAAAGGCGGGAGCTTGAAGATATTTTGATATATTGACTTCCCCCTATCGTTGCACGAAAACCTTGACAAGTAGGCTCAAATCTTTCGCTGATCGGTTGCCAGGAGCTGCCAAGAGCACCGTGGGCGTGATTCTGGCGAAACAGACATCAAGATTGCCTGCAAAGGTGTGACACCGGAGAAGGGCTGAGAAAATCATTGAGGAAGTGAGAAAAAGGCGTTACTAATAGAAGAACAGCCGAGGATGATTTGCCTCGGCTGATTTTTCACAAAGGGCCGGGCCTTTATCAGGGCATGTGGATCCCGGATATATACAATAGATCTTTAGGAGCAAGACACAATGGCGAAGAAGACCAAAACTGCGATTACACCAACTCGTGAAGAAGACTATCCCGAATGGTATCAACAGATTATAAAGGCAGCAGACCTGGCCCAGAGCTCTCCCGTGAGAGGCTGTATGGTCATCAAGCCATGGGGATACAGTCTTTGGGAGAACATTCAGAAGGTATTGGATGGCATGATCAAGGAGACCGGCCACAAGAATGCCTATTTCCCCCTGTTCATCCCCCTCAGCTATCTGCAGAAAGAGGCGGACCATGTTAAGGGCTTTGCCAAGGAATGTGCCGTCGTCACCCATCACAGGCTTGAAACCGGGCCCGACGGGAAGCTGCGGCCTGCCCCGGCTGCGCGTCTTGAAGAGCCCCTTGTGGTCCGTCCCACCTCAGAGACCATCATCGGCGAGATGTATGCGAATTGGGTGCAGTCATACCGTGATTTGCCCATTCTCATTAACCAGTGGGCTAATGTGGTCCGGTGGGAGATGCGCCCCCGTATCTTCCTGCGTACAACCGAGTTTCTATGGCAGGAAGGGCATACGGCCCATGCGACGGAGGAGGAAGCACGTGAAGAGACCATGAGGATGCTCGATGTCTACGCCGGGTTTGCGGAAAACTACCTAGCCATACCAGTGATCAAAGGGGAAAAAAGTGAATCAGAGCGGTTCCCTGGTGCAGATGCCACCTATTGTATCGAGGCCATGATGCAGGACCGAAAGGCATTGCAGGCAGGGACGTCCCACTTCCTGGGTCAGAACTTTGCGAAAGCGTCACAGATCAAATTTCTCTCAGACCAGGGAAGAGAAGAGTACGCATGGACCACATCGTGGGGCGTCACCACCCGTCTGATCGGCGGCGTGATCATGACCCATAGCGATGATGACGGCATGGTCATGCCTCCGAGGGTCGCGCCGTCCCATATGGCCATACTCCCTATTATTCATAAAGAGGAGACCCGGGCGCAGGTCATGGAGTATTGTGAAAAACTCAACAAACGCCTTTCAGAACTCTCCTACAGAGATAACAAGCTCCAAGTTGAATTCGACACACGGGACATTCATGGGGGGGAAAAGGCATGGGAATGGATCAAAAAGGGGGTTCCCATGGTCCTGGAAGTCGGCCCTCGCGATGTGGCGTCCAATAGTGTGTTTGTGGGTCGGCGGGACCTGGGTCGCCAGAATCGCAAAAGCATGCCTGTTGATGAGTTTGTGTCCACGGCATTAGATCAGCTCGAAGAGATGCAGAAGAACCTGTTTGATCGAGCTCTGGCGTTTCAAAAAGGGAACAGCCTCCAGATTGATTCGAAAGAGGATTTTGAGGCCTATTTTGCACCCCGGAATAGGAACAAGCCGGAGATTCATGGGGGCTTTGCCATGTCGCACTGGTGCGGGAGTGCTGACGTGGAGGAAGAGATCAGCGACAAGTATGGGGTTGGTATCCGCTGCATTCCATTTGACACCGGAGACGGAGAAGGCACCTGCATCTTCACCGGTAAACCCAGTAAGCAACGGGTTGTTTTTGCCAAGTCCTACTGATTTGCCAAAGGCTCTAGTGTCGTGTCTCAGGAACTGCTTCCATTATTCTGAGCGGATTCTATGACACGCGGGGGGCACGGGGGTCTCTTTTCAGTTTCACCACCATCTGTCCAGAGGTCGTGGAACGGCCGTTCGACAGGCTCACGGTCCTGCCCTCGGCCATGAGCTCGGGCCGAATGGAGCAACGTCGAAGGACACCATAATTCTGCATATTATGAAGCAGCCCCACGAGCAATGTCGCCACAGCGACGGGCTTTCATTGTGCCTGTCCACCGAACGTTGTCCGCTTTGGGGGCGGGCTCGGGCGTCTTTTGGGTGGTGGAACTGAAAAGAAACCCCCATGCCCCCCTTTGAATCTGCATTGGGTACTTTTTTACTCGAGTTACTTATGGAACACGACACTAGCTCGCCAAGGAGAAAGGGAATCCGCGGGGCAGAGACCGTCGACAAATCCTTGGCAAGTTGACAGGAACACAATTGGTAGTCTATATATGTCTTGATTTTGCACTCCAGATTATTGAGACACATTCATAGGATGCAGAAATCAGCAAAATTGATCACTGTGACTCTTTTCGCAGGCAATCGAGGAATGCTCCTTTCAAAGAGTAAAATGAGGAGGACCACATGAAAAGGATTCTAGGGCTGTTCGCATCCATACTGCTCCTTTCCCCTCTTGCCGGTATGGCAGCGGAGACCGGCTACGTAGTCGGACAGGTGGGTTTTAAGATGACAATGCCGGAAGGAGGCCCTGAGGAGACGGGAGGAATGCCCGGAATGGGTGGGCGTCAGCGTAATAAGTTCGAAATCGAGGTTGCCTGCGTGAAAGACGACTACTCACAAACACTGATTAAGGCCAAGACCGACAAAGACGGATACTTCTATTTGGCTGATCAGCCTCTCGATGGCCTATATCGGATAACGTCCATCCAAAGATCCGAGTCTCCGCCGATCCCTGTCAGGGTTCCTCCACCCGATCCGGGAACCGATACTTTGGGAAAAGTATTTGCTCTCTTCAGCTCGTGGCACGAGGCAAATGCCCCCATCATTGATATCGGTGAAACGATTGTTGAACTGGTAATGGCAGATCCAGGCGAGGAAGCTCCGCCTGATTTAATTGTTGGACGAGAGTACAGAGATAAGAAAACGGTCTTGGATATTAGGAAGGAAAAGCCCTTTGATCAGATTGAAGGCAATTATGGGTATCCCGGTCTAGAACATTACGCCAGCTCCGGCCCTAAAGATCTTCAACGTGTTGCGCAACTGGCACTGGAAGATCGCCATCAATTCGACGAAGCGGAACACTTGAAAGAGGAGGCAGATCAGCTCCGCGAAAATGATAAAAAGGCCGCCGTAGCTAAA
>JAQYVR010000153.1 GCA_030145395.1 Desulfobacteria bacterium | reverse complement strand
AGCATCCATAGCCAACGGGGCAATCGTGCAAATCAGTAAGGAGAGGGGAGGGCGTTTCCGCATTTCATCTTCACTGCCTGCCACAACTTTCGCCATTTCCACTGCGTAGCGGGTCGTAATTTCCTCCACCACAGTCGGAGTCTGGACGTGCTTGAGGGTGTTATTGAAGGAAGCATCTAACTCATGCAGTGAGGGGGAAACGGGATGGTCTTGCGCGCTGACCATGGGCCAATAAAAACTGATGGAAGACAGGTAGTCTGAAATCCGGGCCGATTTGGCCACGTCGTCCTTGATGGAAGAGCGCAGTTTTCGCGTCACATAGTCGATGGTCATGGTCCCGGTTCCATCTGTACCTACATAGGTAGCCCCCTTTGCCAGATCAAGATCGAATGCCTCAGTTCGCCCCCCCATGGTGTAGTATCGCGGCGCATGAGAAAGGGCCTCCAGGATCAGATCCGGTGATAGTTTCACAATCTGAGTGTCAAAATCTACCACGGCGCCATGTTCTGCATAGATTTTCAGCGCCCTCTCAGAGGGACACTGAAAACCTGTCTCCTCCAGGATGGTGAAGGTGTTTGACTTGAATTTCTCCAGCTGCTCATCGCTGAGGATACGAACGCGATAGGCTGGAACAATCGGTTCTATTTCAGGTGTTCTGTTGTCCATGTTTCCTCCCCATACGATTCAGTACCTAACACTGGCTTGTTTGTCTGGCCCGACCCGAATCGAACTATGGTCCCACCGTTCTCCGCTTCACGCCTTCCGGGGGGGCACCTAGCCCCCAGAAAAAAGTGGCAGGGATGTCACCTGTGTTCTTGGCGGAGTACTTCCACCCTCTTTCCCAGCAGCCAAAGTCTCCGGCCTTTAGCAGCAGTTCATGCTCTTCGCCCCTTATCACCTTCTCCGCATCCCTGCCCCAGTACATCGTTACTTCTCCCACAAGGAGATAGTAAAACTCAAAACACAAGCCGTAGTATTCATCCGCTGTCTTATCATCTTGACTTTCAAGTGAAAAAGTGGTCGTCTGGGAGCCGGGCTCCATGAAGTAGAGCCCGAACCTACCAAATCCTTCGGCGTCCACGATTTCCGTATACCGGCTGCCCGGCACCAGGTCATCAGGCCCGTTGAATTTGAAATCTCTGATACCCAGAATTCTCGGTTCAGCTATGCTGTACTCATTACCCAACTCGTCTCCTCCTTCGCAAGTGTCCGTCTCAACTGATCGTCGATTCTATACCTCAAAGATCTCGTGCGGTATATCATTCAACCTAACCGCACCATTTTTGGTAACAACAAACTGGTCTTCTATTTGGAAATCACCGGTATCATGAAAGAACACCGCAGGTTCTGTGGATATGACCATGTTTTCTTCAAGCAGAGTATCCCTGTAAGCTTGATCATCTTTGATACGCTGGTATCCGATAAAGGGCCATTCATGTACTTCAAGGCCAACTCCATGTCCCACGCCCCACAAACCCTCAATGTCCCAGGCTTTTTCCATTGCTCTGTAGGCGGCGCGATCTACCTCGGAAGCATATACACCCGGTTTTGCGGCTTCCACGGCAGCTTGCTGAGCTTCCACAAGTATCTTCCAAACGTCCTGCTGCCTGTCTGATGCCTTGCCAATGACAAACGGCCTTGAGAGATCGGAGCAGTAACCATTAAACATCGCCCCAAAATCAAGAGAAATCGGATCGCCTGCTTCCAGTTTTCTTCTCCCGCAGTTCCACCAGTAATCCAGATGGCTTTCGTCTTTTCCCGAAATGACCATGGTATAGTGCGGAAAACCCTGGGAACCGTGTTCACGGCAAACCCTTTCAACTTCGCTTACCACATCCGCTTCTGTAACGCCCGGCCTGATAAAGGCAGCAGCGGCTTCAAATCCCTTCTTGGCAATCCATGCTGTTTTTTTCATACAGTCGATTTCAAAGTCCGATTTTACGGCTCTTTCCGCTTCCAATGTTGAAGAGAAAATGTCTACTTCTACAGGTTTCAGCTCTTCAAGCATCCTCTGGAAGAAGAGCGGGCTTACGGAATACTCTCCTGCTACCCCGATTTTTGAAGGTTTTAGGCTGTTATCGGAAAGATAACCCTTGATCACATCAACATGACTGCCAGCCTGCACCTGATTCTTGACCCAGGTGCATCCCTCCGGGAAATAGTTGGCTGAATCTATCTCAAGAACCGGCTCCAGTTTGCTGTCAAGCGGCAGAATCATCATGCAGTCACCGAAATACGGCTCGTATCCGGATAGGTACAATACATGACCGCGCTGTCCGAATCTCAGGCTGCCAGGAGCGGAAAACACCACGAGCACTTCGATATCTCTTTCAGCCATTTTGCTTCTCACATTGCCTAGTCTACGGGATATCTCCTCTTCAGGTATTGTGGACCCTTCTTTCATCATTTTGCATTCACCTCGAATGTTCAATACTCCACGTCTCTATAGATGCACTCAATAGCTGATGATCAGGATTATCTACTTTCAAGCCACTCAGGGCAGCCTTCAGGCCTTGTTGAGGTTGACCCCATCGAAGATCTTGATGCTCTCGATGGTATCCAGGATGTTCACCTTTAGGAGCCTGGTTCTCGGATTGCCAGTCTATTCAGGGATGTTTGGACCAACATTCTCCAAACATCCCTGAGCCAGAGCGGTTATTCAAGCCACTCTACTTCTTCTTTGACCGTGATGCCGCGCAGCTTCAGTTCATCGAAAAAGATCAGGGGGTCGATGGCTATCTCCGGGGGCACGACGCCGCGCACATCCACATCGCCGCGGGCAATCATTTGCGCACCGATGCTCAGTGGGATGCCGATGTTTTTGTAATAAGCAGCCTTCCCACCCCACTCGGCCATGGGTGGGTGTTCGTTCCAAAGCTTAATCTTCAGGTCTTTGCCGTCTTTCTGGCCAAATACCTCCGCGACCAATCCATAGCCCCAGACCGGTGTTTCCTTGGTCCGGGGAGAGCGAAGCAAGAGCTCGTACATCATTTTCTGCGAGTTGGTCTCAATACCCTCGTAGGTAAAGGGTTCCTCATCGAACAACCCCCATTCCAGCAAAGTCCTGGCAAGATTCATGGCCTGGGGTGGGAAACATCCGTGAACGGAGACATTCTTGACGCCCATGCTTTTGGGCATGGTTCGTGTTTCAGGATGAGGGATATAGCAGGCTTCCTGAACACCGATTTCTCCCCCATAGTCCACCGTTTTCAGTCCCTCAAAAGGTCCAACCCGGTGATACTCCCCGTTTTCATAATAGAATCTGGTGTCAGTGTT
>JAQYVR010000098.1 GCA_030145395.1 Desulfobacteria bacterium | reverse complement strand
GATTACGGTCACTACGGGGGACTCTTCATCCGGATGGCGTGGCACAGCGCAGGCACATACCGCATGGGCGACGGCCGCGGCGGGGCAGGGTCCGGCAATCAGCGCTTGGCGCCTCTCAATAGCTGGCCCGACAACGTGAACCTCGACAAGGCGCGCCGTCTGCTTTGGCCTATCAAGCAAAAATACGGCAACAAGATCTCCTGGGCCGACCTGATGATCCTCGCCGGCACTTGCGCGCTGGAATCGATGGGATTCAAGACCTTCGGCTTCGCCGCCGGGCGTGAGGACATCTGGGAGCCGGAAGAGGACATTTACTGGGGCTCTGAGGACACCTGGCTGGGAGACAATCGCTATAAAGGTGACCGGGAACTTGACAATCCTCTCGCGGCCGTACAGATGGGCTTGATCTACGTGAACCCGGAAGGGCCGAACGGCGAACCGGATGCAGTCGCGTCGGGCCGCGACGTCCGCGAGACTTTCGCGCGCATGGCCATGAACGACGAAGAGACCGTCGCGCTCGTCGCCGGCGGACACACCTTCGGTAAATGTCACGGTGCCGGTGATGCGGCGCAGGTAGGTCCTGAGCCTGAAGGCGCCCCCATCGAGGAACAGGGTCTCGGCTGGAAGAGCAGCTTCGGCAGCGGCAAGGGTGATGATACCATCAGCAGCGGCATCGAAGGGGCCTGGACGGCGAACCCGATCAAGTGGGACATGGGCTATTTCGACACTCTGTTCGGCTACGATTGGAATCTGGTGAAAAGTCCTGCCGGAGCCAATCAGTGGGTCTCGGTCAGTCCGGATGAAAAGGATCTCGCGCCGGCCGCTCACGATCCTGCGAAGCGGGTTACGACCATCATGACCACGGCGGACCTCTCGCTGAGAATGGATCCGATCTATAAACCGATAGCCAAGCGGTTCCACGAGAACCCGGAGGAGTTCGCGGACGCGTTTGCACGGGCGTGGTTCAAGCTAACTCACCGCGACATGGGTCCCCGTTCGCGCTATCTCGGCCCGGAGGTTCCGGCAGAGGAACTGGTCTGGCAAGACCCGGTGCCCGCAGTCGATCATGAGCTGATCGACGCGCAGGACATTGCCGACCTCAAGGTCAAGATTCTTGCCTCTGACCTGTCTGTCTCCCAACTGGTCTCAACTGCCTGGGCGTCCGCATCCACGTTCCGTGGCTCCGACAAGCGCGGCGGTGCGAACGGGGCGCGCATTCGTCTTGCGCCGCAGAAGGGTTGGGAAGTGAACCAACCTGATCAACTTGGGACAGTGCTGCAGACCCTTGAGGGAATCCAACAGGAGTTCAAAAGCGCGCAGTCAGGCGGGAAGAGGGTTTCGCTTGCCGATCTGATTGTCCTGGGCGGGTGTGCGGGTGTCGAGCAGGCTGCGAAGAATGCCGGTCACGATGTGACCGTTCCCTTCACCCCGGGACGCATGGATGCGTCGCAGGAGCAAACCGACGTGACGTCATTTCACGTACTCGAACCGAAAGCAGACGGGTTCCGCAACTATCTCAAAACCAAATACACCGTATCGGCAGAGGAACTGCTGGTTGATCGGGCGCAACTCCTGACGTTGACCGCTCCTGAGATGACGGCTCTCGTTGGCGGTATGCGCGTCTTGGATGCCAACTTCGGACAGTCCCAGCACGGCGTCTTCACCAAGCGGCCAGAGACGCTCACCAATGACTTCTTCGTGAATCTGCTCGACATGAGCACGACGTGGACGGCAACCTCGGAAGACGAAGACGTGTTCGAGGGACGTGATCGCGCAACGGACGAACTGAAGTGGGCCGGTACCCCTGTCGACCTTATCTTCGGTTCGAACTCCCAACTCCGGGCCTTGGCGGAGGTCTATGGAAGTGAGGACTCCCAGGAGAAGTTCCTGCACGACTTTGTAGCGGCGTGGAACAAGGTAATGAACCTTGACCGCTACGACCTCATCTGATCGTAGCATAAACGTCTTCGAGGGCTTCTGGTGCGTATTCTGAACTGCAAATCGGATGTTCAGGAAGAGATAACCGCCACGAAATGACGGATGATCTGGACATCCACGCCGGCTAATAGCAACATATGGGAGCGGCGTTTCAATACAAACTGAAACGCCGTCCTTTCTTTAGGCTATTACATTAGTGGCAAGATTTATTATTATAGTTGCTTCTTCATGGTATCATTCATCTACTATTTGAAGTGGCTCCATGGCGAAAATTACAAAACAAGCCTTCAATTTTTACCATTTCCAAAAAACAGTGATTACATCATTCCAGAGGGCACCCGTCAGGTTGTGATTGTGTAACAGAGCATCATTATCCAGTCGATATCATTCAGTTTACATAATACTGAAAATTTTAAGTTCGCGGTAACAATTAGTCATAGGTGATTTGGTATTGGTGGGGGCATTGAAGAATTCCTCCAGGCTTGTGAAAGAAGTTTCCTATGTTGTTTTTTTCCGGATATTTAAACGCGTAGCGAGATTGTGGAGGTTGCTTCGATGCATCCCCAGTTCTCTCGCAGCAGCGGCCCAGTTTCCCTTTTTTTGACCTAAAATACGTTGGATCAATTGTCGCTGGAAGTTCTTGGTTGCTTCACGGAGTGAATATCCAGATAGCAATGGCAGTGGTGATGCCTGGGGATCAAGTTGAGCGATTCTGGGGTTCGCTGATAGATCGTCGCCCAAATGGCTTGAATTCACAACCACTTGCTCCCCTTGGGGGAATCCGGCAGAGGCCTTCAGAATTGATCTGGATAAAATATTCTCTAATTCTCTGACATTGCCGGGCCAGGCATAACCACTCAACACATCCATGGCATCCGTGGTGATTCTCACCGGCCCAAGCCCTAATCTTCTCTGCATGCGCTCGCTGAAAAAACCGGCTAGCAGCGGAATGTCCGCCTTTCGTTCCCTTAAAGCCGGCACCCTGAGGGGGTAAACGTTGAGGCGGTGATACAGATCTTTTCTAAAATTGCCTTTTTCGACTTCTTTTTCAAGGTTTCTGTTCGTGGCTGTCAGCAAGCGCACGCTAACCTTTATTGTTTTTTCTGAGCCCACGCGCTGGATTTCTCCTTCTTGTATTGCGCGGAGCAGTTTTGCTTGGATGGAAAGGGGCAACTCTCCGATCTCATCAAGAAACAATGTTCCGTTATCGGCCACCTCAAATTTGCCTGCCCGGTCTTTATTGGCGCCGGTAAAAGCGCCTTTTGCATGTCCAAAAAGCTCGGAATCCGCAAGTGTTTCAGGTATTGCGGCACAGTTTAGATACAGCATAGGACCTTTTTTTCGCAAAGATTCAGCATGGATTGCCCGTACAACCAGCTCTTTGCCAACACCGGTCTCACCCAAAACAAGAACAGTAAAATCTGAACTTGCCACAAGTTCAATTTCTCGACGTAATCGGACCATTTCTTGACTGCTGCCTATGATTTGTTTGTCTTTTCCTATCTGGACATCTCTCATCAAATCATCTGCAATTTGTCCATGCCGCCTAGCACTATGCTCTAATGCCTCGATCAGGTTGACGGTTTGTATCTGCGCTCCGGCCATTGCCCCCACAGCCTTCAGGAATCGTGGTTCAAGGTTGTCAAAACTATGAGGATCTTTCGCGTCGGCGGTTAATACCCCCACCAACTGATTCTCCACACGTAAAGGGCACCCCAAACAGGCATGAATGTGCTGTAATACTTCTGTGTCCGAATGCAGCAACCCGTCAAATGGGTCGGGAATTTGGGAGTCAGAAGGAAAGAGCACGGGTTCTGCTGAATTGCAAATGATGTCCAGTCGAGGGTGGTCGCTTCGAGGAAACCTGCGGCCCATGGCATCCGCCTTTAGCCCTACTGCCGCCATGGGTACCAGTACGTTTTCTTCAAGGCGAAGCAAGGTTGAAGCGTTGTAGGGTATAACGCGTCCAATTACATGCAGCAGGCGTTGACCCATCTTTCTCAATCATGTATCAGTTTATAACTTTCCTTTAATCACATCATTTTCAAGCCCTATACCAGAAGGTGATTTAATGGCTGACGATAAAAAAGTTACACGCAAACTCAGAGCGATCCTGTCTGCCGATGTTAAAGGGTATTGACCTGGTTAAGCACGACCTACTTCATCAATA
>JAQYVR010000160.1 GCA_030145395.1 Desulfobacteria bacterium | reverse complement strand
AACACTTCCTCACAGTATGGCTCCTTGCCCCCATCGGTGTCGAGCGGTTTGCCTTTCCCCTTCTCTGAGTCTTCCGCTTCCAGCTTTGTATTTTTCAGCAGATGAGACAGATTGGGTAAGCACTTCCGGTCGATCTTTCCGGATATTGGTTTCATGACGAAATTTTCCACAAGGAAGATTCTCGTCGGGACCGAAAGCTCTGGAAGTTGTCTCGCCAGTGTCGCCATGACCCGGGCAGTCCACTCCGCCGGTGCTGGAGCGACTACTGAAATATCGCCTTCGGATACTGATGGTGCGGCAACGAAAGCAACCAGCTCTTGTTTCTGGTAGTCAAGCACAGCGGCTTCGATCTCACTGAACTGTGTCTGGAGGATGTCCTCAACGGGTTGTATCTCGACGCGGTGCCCGCGCACCTTGAGCTGCGCGTCGACTCGACCGAGGAAGTGTACGCGCTGTGTTAGTATGTCGATTCTGCATTTATCCCCGGTGCGAAAGAGGCGGCCGAACCGAGGGTGCGTGATGAACTTCTGGGCTGTTTGCTTCGGCAAATTGCGGTACCCCCGCGCCACGTGTACTCCACCAATGCAAAGCTCGCCGACCTTCCCGTGTGGCAGTGGTCGAAGTTGTTCGACCTCGAGTATGACGTAGGTGACATTGGCAAGGGGGGAACCTATGGTGATGGGCTCACCCGGCCGCAAGCTTTGGCGGCTTGTGTCAGTGCTTGCCTCTGTAGGGCCGTAGGTGTTGATGATTTGCCGTCTACCACGCGTCCAGGGTTCCACGAGCGAGGCGGGGAATGCTTCACCTGCCGGCACGACGTAACGGCATAGAGGGTAAGGAAGATCGATCTCTGGTGTTGATGTTAGGGTAGTAAGCAGCACTGGTGGACAGAAGAGCACCGTGACCTCGGCTTCATGAAGAACGGGGAGGAGGTCTGGGCCGGACCGTATTTGTTCTTTGGTCAGCATAACCACAGCACAACCTGCCACCCAGGCGCTGTACATTTCGGAGATGCTGCCGTCGTATCCCAATGACGAAGTAAGTGAGGTCGCGTCCATACCCGGAATGAGATTTAAATAATCAGCGTAGCTCAGGGCCAAATTCACGTAACCAGCGTGTGGGCACTCCACGCCTTTGGGCATCCCGGTGGTTCCGCTTGTGTAGAAGATAGTCGCAAGACGCTGCGTGGGGTCGTCTAACCAGGTCGGCGCTCTTCGGGACTTCTTCTTCGGCAACTTCAGGATGTCGAGCGTTGGTAGGTCGCGGAACTTGTCTTGACCCCGAGTGATGATGACCACTGGCTCTGCATCCTTGAGCATATGGGTGATCAGGGCCTCGGGCAAAGTGGTGTCGATAAACATCATGGTACCTCCAGCCTTGAGAATACCGAGGTGAGCGGCCACGATTTGCCAGTTGTCCTGCGACATGGCCACAGCCACGACCTGGTCCGGGCCCGTAAGAAATGGAGAAAGGGCCGAGGCCACCTTTTCGGCTCTTGCGTCGAGCTCAGCGAAGGAAAGGGATTCTCCGGTATGAGGAATCTGCAAGGCCGTGTAATCCGGGTACCTCTCGACGGAACTACTAAAGACCTCCGAGAGACACTGTATTCCATCCTGATGCGATAAGATCACCAGGTGACGGTCACTAAAGACATCCGTCAAGCTGCAGGGGCAGGTGTCAGCCTGCCGTTTCGGTGCCTTCTGCGCAACCCAAAGATACCGTCTCCACGACACAAACGTCACAACAATGAAGACCACGAAAAAGGTTGCTAAAATAGATACTGCCATGTGTTTTCCCCACAGATCTGGCAACCAACGCCCTTGTTACCTGATTCGACTATTCTTTTGAGATTCGCTATCCGATCTTTTCGATTCGGCAGGCAGACACTTCTGCAGAAACCACAAACAGTGTAATAAAACCAATGAGGATCAAATATTGCCTTCCGGTAGTCGGCAAAGGAGCTATCGCCACCCAGCATCCATCTGTGGATCGGACTTTTGCAGACTTATACATAGTGAATCAAGGTCCGCTTTGGTTTTCGGCAAGGAGTGGCCAAGTCGATATGGGCTCCAGTTCGACCAAGTTAAAGAGGTGGATAAACCTTCATAACCGGCACAGCCTATCCAGCAACAGGTATTCGGCTTTTTTTGAGATATCTTTTCAGTTATTCCGGCAACCGTCACAAAAGTTTCATCTCTCGGAGAGATCATTTCAACAGGACAAACCTTGCTGCATATCTTGCATTTGTCGCAAGGGTTCTCTGTATCTGTGATGGGATTGTCCGGTTTAAGTTCCGCAGAAGTTAATATACTTCCAAGTTCAACGAGGGCACCATACTTTTTTGTTACCAAGTTACCACTCCACCCTAAACGTCCAACACCCGATGCCAACGCTGCATAACGATGAGAGAATTCGGGGTAAAACTCCTTCATTTCTGTTACATCTACAGTGCCGTCTTCCGGACGATAGTTACTGTTAAGGTCGACATTAACAGCTTCATACCCATCAGACCTCAGCCTATCTACCAGCCCATCTCCGATCGAGTAAAGAAGTTGCCCAATGACTTTTCGATTATCACAATGAGGCTGCCAGCTCTTTTTACTTAAAAAATCCTGAGCAAGTTGTTGATCCAGAGAGACAGCAAATGAAATAACGGAGCGTGCAGATGATAAGACATAGCATGGGTCTGAGGAAGGTGGGCCGTCTGAAAGGATTTCTCTGGTCGTTATTCCGACCAGTTCAGCTCCTAAACTGGCTGCCAGAACTTTCAAATTTTTTTCTAAAGAATCCATTACTCCTCCTGTACGGTTGATCTGCGTACATCCAACCTACACCATAGAGATAGTTTATGACAATGTCAGTAACGAATCATACTGAGGCGTTTTATACTTCTCTTGATCAGGTAATCCCAGCGACTGATCATCGAGCTTAACATTGCCACTGCGAAGGTAATCAGAGCGGTCTTCTACTCCAACAGAAGTTGTTTCCTGTGCACCTCTCATTTCCTTTCAGCGAATTCCTCAACCCACCTGAAATCGTAACTTTACAGGAACCATATTCACATTGCCAGGCTGAAAATGTCTTAGTCCTGCCAGTGTGAACCTTGAATTTGTGACTACCCGATATAGCCGTGCGATTAACCCAAATATCTAATATTTTTCTGATAAAATAATATTCCTGGAGTTGTGCAGAACTGAATAGTAACTTGTTAAGTTACTAAGGAAAGAGTGAGCTAACAGCAACACTAAAAATATTTTTTGCGTATGAAGATCCGAAGATAGTTCGCACCGATCAGCTTTCAATTTGAACTGGAAATATTGCAGTCCAGTCAGGCGGGGTAGCTCAATGACATCACCAAAACGGATTATGATCGCAGCTTGGGGCAGCCGAGGCGACTTGCAACCCGTAGCATCGCTGGCACTTTGCCTCAAGAACGTGGGCCGGGAAGTGCTCGTTTTTGCCACGCCTCCTGCAACTGACTTGATCCAGGCAAATGGCATTGATTGCGTGACCGCCAAAGAGAATGTCTCAGAGTTCGTAGAAAATATGTTTGGACAGGCCGATCTTGCTGACCGCTCTATCAGAGGTTTGCTTAAGCTGGCCAAATTTGCCAAGAAGTACCTAAATAGTCCGGACTATTTGGCCAAGCAAAAAGCAGACATGATGAGAGCATTGGCAGCGGCTCAGAGCTTCAAGCCTGACATGCTTATCGTGACCAACTTATTTTATGGCCCATACATGTGTATTGCCGAAACGCTGCAAATTCCTGTTGTCACCTTTGATTTGCAGGTCAATCACCCAACCTCTGAATTGCCACTTTTCACTATGGAGGTGGGAAAGGTCCCCAAGTTTCTCAACCGCAGC
>JAQYVR010000159.1 GCA_030145395.1 Desulfobacteria bacterium | reverse complement strand
ATAGCGGAAGCGCCCGCGTGCCCACCCCGCGGACATTCTCCCAATCATCCCCACGTCGATTTTCAAGATCATCCCAGTTCGGGAGAAGAGATGGTTCAAAGAATCCATCACCAACGTCCCCAACACTCCGGCTACCACTCCAGTTACGATAAGATCCATCGCCCCTCCAATTGTAAAAACCTTTAGATATTTCAGGTCGAGAATTTTGCGAGATAATTTCCCATTATCATAAGTCAGGTAATACTTACAATATCAAAAGGATATCTCGACTCAGGGGTGGAGTTGGACGTGAAGGCGATCGGCAGGATTTCAGTAGATGGCAATACCAAAAAGACAGAAGCCTATGAACGCCAGCGAGACCACAATAAGGAAGACATCATAAGTGGAAGAATTGTTCAGGCAATTCGACAACCATGCCACGGCAACACCTCTGGAGACTGCGGGAGGGGGGTCAACTATAAGGGTTTGATCGGCGTTGATTCGGTGGCCAGCCCGGGGGATTTAGGAACTTGCAAATCCCGACTCCGACTATACTAAACCACCTAAGCCAACTGAAAATGAAATTTTCGTAACACCTACACATGCCCCATGATAGCTTCTTGCCGAAGCCCCATTCCAATAATCTGCAATACAGATGCAGGGGGTTCAGACGATGTTGCATCATGAGGAAATAGTTTACCAATGGTCTTGCCCTACCTGTGGTGTTTCTCTCGGGAACGCGACGCACTAAACCATAGCTTTTCAGTTAAGACAATTGGGGAAGGTACTCGTTTTGTTTGGAAAACATTAAGGGGGGGTATATCGGTAGTCCCATGCGGAGAACAGAGAAAACCCTGACAGCATGGTAGAAGCACGATGCAAGTTGTTTGGTGTCAATGAGGAAAAGTTATGCTGGACGATGAGAGATTGAAAGAACGCTGTGAGGCTGCAAAAGCCTTTGTTGCCTGTCAATGGGCAAATTTCAAATGGACGCTACCAGAAGGGCATGATTTTGTCAAGATTGTGGGGGGGTTAGGTGGTGTCCTAATTTGATGAGTTGGGTAGTTTTTTACCACGAAACAAGGAAATGTCCCGATGGCGCAACAGGTATAGACACAATATTATTGTAACCCAAAGAAAGATAGGCTATGTGGTGCGGCGGTGTTCTAATTTGAAAAAAGATAAGAAACAAAAATTAGTGGGGCAATGTGTTGTATGGGAGTTTACATTCCAGTAGGCTAAAATAGATGTCTTAAAACTTCCAAACAGGTCCCGTTATGAAATCTTGGATTGCACCGAACATGAGCCGCAGAGCAAGAACAAAACATACTGGAATATCAGGGGCATTTCACCACAAGGTAAGGGTGGTTCTACAGGTGCGTTCATCCCATCTTCCAGCAGAATGTTGCCAATTTTAATCTGGGAACTACAAGACAATTTACTGTCTTACAAAAGCTTCTCGTAAGAGGAGTTCCTAACGGAGGCGTGTATGGCGAAGTCATCAGCAAAAAGAGCAATGGAACAGGAGAAAACCAACGCGGTTTCGCGATCTCCGGAATCCGTTCTGGAAGACGGATTCAAACCAGATGAAACGAATCCCATGATGCACAAAGAAAACCCGCTCATTCAGGAGTGCATCCAGCGTACATATGTCAAGGCGGAAATGGCGGAGCGTGAGCATGCCGAGTTTCATAACTGCTACTCCATCGAGAGCGTTATCGATGACTTGAAGTTTTTACGGTTCGTTTACGGTGAACGCCTGGATATCTATCCAGAGGACGTCAATAAAGAGTTTGTTGAGAGCCTTAAGCATTTGGGTAAAGATATCTACTTTTTCATCCAGAGTCTGGGCATCGAGAATACACCCCAGACCTATATCAAACGCAAATATGAGTTTGTCCAAAATACCATCCCCCAGGGGAGCCCTGTCCTGTTCTTCCTTGCCTGGAACGGCCTTCTCAACAACGACAGCTTCATGCGCGTCATGCGCCAAAAATTCAGTTTGGCAACGTTCAACGACACTCTCTGCTCTCGGGACATTCCGGCTATCGGATCCAGTCTTACCCGTTATCGCACAAAGCTGGTACTGGCGGACGATATGGCGACCAGTCCAGGCAAAGGGCGGCGGACAACGGGCCGACAACTGGATGATGGCAGCGGTTTGATCCTAAAAGAGGGTATCGTCTGGCTGCCCAACGGCAAAGCCATGCCCCTGTTTCCTCAGGCCTATGTACCATTGAACCAGACCCACCTTATCCTTATCCGGCACGGAAAATCGGTGCACGAATCCGGGGGCGATAATCCGAAGTTCGTCGGTTCTGGTTCGCGGGACGACTGGAACAACAACCGACGCATCTCCGGCGGCATTGGCAATTATCTCCATGAGGAAGGAATTCGAACTGCTCGCGAACTAGGCAAGGATTTTAAAGTCGTCGTAGACACCCTACATACGGAGGGATATCCCCTTTGGTCCTGGTCCAAGGAAACGCCCATCCTGGTCTATGGCAGCGAATCGGAAAATACCGAGCAGACCACCCATTACTTTCTAAATGAGGCCGGTTACACCAATCTTTCCTTCAAGGCGATCTACGGTCTCAATTCTCAAAAGTATGGTGCGCTAACACACCGCCTGAAGAAGGAGGTGCTCGCCGAGGTGGTCCGCATATATGGCCATCGCTGGGGCGGCTCTGATGCCGATCAGATGGCCAGAGCCAAGAGCATGTTCAAGAATCGTTTTTACCATTTCCCCGATGGGGAGACGCTGTTAGAGGCGGACTGGCGCATTGCCTATAACTTTGTCGATCTATTGCAGAAAAATACGGGCAAGCGCATCGTGATTTGCGACCACAGCGGGACGATTCGCGTATTCGAGGCGATCATGAAGACCCTTGATTTCGCCGATTATTCGACCCGCAAAGAAAAACAGGACTCCATTTTGGCCATCTGCTACCAGCCTGGGAAGAACCCTCGCTACGATTATTTGCAGCGCAACGACTATCCGTTGCGCAAGCGTTGAACGTCCCGAAAAGGTTTCGACCTTTCTTGGGTCGAAAAGTTCGGTGAGCAAAGGAAGCGGTCCGGAAGACTTTTCACCGGATTTCTGCTCGCCATCAGCCTCTTCTGTGCTCGGTCATGGAAGATAAAATCATAAAACCGGCGCTGCTGACTCGAAACGAAGCATCGAAGTTTTTGTGGCGGGGCTATCCTAAGATTTACGACTCAATTGGTGCTTCTATGATGACAGAGGTAAAGGGAGAGATCTGCTATAGAAGCGTGCATCATTAGTGCGAGAATGATGGCCGAAACAAAGCTGACTTTGTAAAGTGGTTTGTGGCTTATCATTTTAGTTTCTCCCCGATATACTGTGGTCGCCGCTATTACGAGCCTATCATACATATCTTCCCATTATCTCTAGTGTCTAATATTTAGAGATAACAAAACCATGCGGCCCCAACATTACCCTATTATGGGGTGTAATTATTGGAGAGTCATGATACGGAAGGGACACGAATGGCAATTGGAGAGACGATGAACGAAAAACATGCTGTAAAGATCGCTAACGAACTGAACCTCAGTCCCCAACAGATCATGGCAACAGCAAGCCTGCTCGAAGACGGCGCCACTGTGCCCTTTATTGCTCGATATAGAAAAGAGGCCACCGGAACCTTAGACGAGGTGGCTATAACCGCAATCCGTGACAGAACAGCTCAATTAGAGGAATTGGACAGACGGAGAGAGAGCGTCCTGAAATCGCTCCAGGAAAGGGAGTTGCTCACAGACGAATTGAAAGAAAAGATTCTGGCTGCGGATACCTTAAGCACTTTGGAGGATATCTACCTGCCCTATAGGCCAAAACGACGCACACGCGCAACCATCGCCAAGGAAAAGGGACTGGAACCTCTTGCAAAATTCATTTTCGAACAAAAAGAGGACACTGACCCTGTTGCCGAGGCAGGTGCCTATATTGACCCGGAAAAGGGAATTGAGACAGTAGACGATGCCCTGGCCGGCAGCCGGGATATCATTGCGGAGTGGGTGAACGAAAACCAGGAAGCCCGCGAAAAGATGAGAGCTCTGTTTATGAAGAAGGCTTCTTTCCGCTCCAAGGTCACCGCAGGCAAGGAGACAGAGGGCGTCAAATTCAGGGACTACTTTGATTGGGAAGAATCCGTAACTAAGGCACCATCTCACAGAATACTGGCTATGCGGCGGGGTGAGAATGAAGGGTTTCTGACTTTGCGGGCGGAGCCCCCAGAGGAGGAAGCATTGGCTCTTTTGGAGTCCATGTTCGTTAAGGGCACAGGGCCTGCCTCACAAGAAGTAAAGGCCGCTGTACACGACTGCTACAAGAGGCTTCTCTGTCGTTCCATGGAAACAGAGATCCGCGTTGAAACGAAACAGCGCGCCGATTCGGAGGCGATAAAGATATTTGCTGATAATCTTCGGGAACTGCTCCTTGCGCCGCCTCTTGGCCAAAAGAATGTCATGGCCATTGACCCGGGTATTAGGACAGGGTGTAAGGTGGGGTCTTTGGATCGCCAAGGCAAACTGCTCCAGACGGCCACCGTGTATCTCTTCCAGTCCGAACATGCCAAGAAGGACGCGGCTGCAAAGCTCGGGGAATTGCTTAACACTTACGAAGTCGAAGCCATAGCCGTAGGAAACGGAACTGGGGGAAGAGAGACCGAAGCGTTTGTCAAGAGCCTAAGTCTTCCCCGCAATGTTCCCGTGGTTATGGTTAATGAGAGTGGTGCTTCAGTCTACTCGGCTTCTGAAGTAGCGAGGACTGAGTTTCCTGATTTGGACATCACGTTTCGAGGAGCGATTTCCATAGGGAGACGCCTCATGGATCCTTTGGCGGAGTTGGTAAAGATAGACCCTAAGTCCATTGGCGTTGGGCAATATCAGCATGACGTGAACCAGCAGGCACTGAAGCAAAGCCTGGATGATCTGGTCATAAGCTGCGTCAATGCTGTGGGTGTGGAAGTCAACACGGCGAGCGAACAGCTTCTCACCTACGTCTCAGGTCTTGGTCCTCAGCTGGCAAGGAATATGATCGCCTACCGGAATGAGAATGGTCCGCTGACATCCAGGAAGGATTTGAAGAAAGTGCCACGCCTTGGCCCTAAGGCATTTGAGCAGGCGGCGGGCTTCCTTCGCGTCAAGAATGGTACAAACCCTCTTGATGCCAGCGCAGTTCATCCTGAATCCTATCACATTGTGGAGGCCATGGCTGCGGATCTCGGCTGTGAAGTGAGAGGTTTGCTTGAAGATGAGGAACTAAGGCAAAGAATCGATTTGCAAAAACATGTGACAGACAAAGTGGGGGTGCCTACTCTAACTGATATCCTTGCTGAGCTTTTCAAGCCCGGTCGTGACCCCCGAAAGCAGTTTGAAGGCTTTCACTTTACAGAGGGCATAGAAACAATTGAAGACCTCAGGTCTGGCATGAAGCTGCCTGGAGTGGTCACAAACGTCACGGCCTTTGGTGCTTTCGTGGATATCGGAGTTCACCAAGACGGCTTAGTCCACGTAAGCCAGATAGCTGACCGCTTTGTCAAAGATCCCAGCAAGGTAGTCAAAGTCAACCAGAGGGTGACTGTGACTGTGCTTGGTGTTGACCTGGAAAGAAAGCGGATTTCTCTTTCTATGAAAAAGGATTCGGTCCAGTCAAATGGAAAGGAAACAAAAAGCTCAAAACGGTCTAGGAACAGTGACAAGGAACGCAGGCCTAAGAAGAGTGTGACGACTCCGCATAACAACCCCTTTGTCGAGGCCCTAAGTGGACGTACGAAGGAACCACGAGGCCGATGAGCCTAGAAGCCATTTCAAAACCTCAGATCGTGTTTCATGGCAAGGCGTCCCGCTCAAATAACGGGAGAACACAACCCTGGGACGCAAAATGGGGTTTTGAAACCATTTCTAACAAGTTTCTATGTCTACTGCAGGCTACCCGTTCTGCCTACCAGAAGTCAACTTGGTCAGAGATGTCCCCAAGCTCGCACTCTCTCTC
>JAQYVR010000151.1 GCA_030145395.1 Desulfobacteria bacterium | reverse complement strand
GGGAACGAGCAGTAGGGAGTATGGAGTAAGCAGTAGGCACCAAGACTGTACATATCTCCTTTTATCTTCCGGTGAACACCAAAGCGCATAGGGCAAAGCACATGGCGAAAGACCCGTTGACAGGATTTACCCCGTGAACTGCCCGGGTCAGGCAAGATATACAGTATTAATTCTGTCATTTCAGTTTCATACTGAACCTGAAATGAAAAAGACAAAAAATCATGTAAATAATGTCTAAGCCTTTAATCCGGTTGATCATGTTAATCCTGTCTAACTCCTTAACCTGTCTAATTTCTTAGTCTCTTGCTCAATATAGAAGGTATAGCGAAAGGGCTATTTGCTGCCTAAATCGTATTCAACATCGAGTTTGATTATGAAATATTTGTTCTCATAATCAAAGCCAGCCAGATTGGAGTCCCGATCTTCATAGCCGGCCACCCCTGTCAATGTTAGCCAATCAGTAAGAAAGTAACCGAGGCTCGCCTCGATGCTATAGGCGTCGTCCTCACGCTCTTCTAATTCGCCGGATGGGGTAAGCCCCTTAAATCTCTCATAATCACTGTTCTGATACGCCGCACGGATTATGAATGGGAGTTTTCCCTTGAAGACATGGCCGGCTTCCAGGGTAATGCGCCCAGCAACGTAGTAATCGAACACGTCATACAAAATGTTGAAATCCTGCTCAAAAGAAAGCAACAGATGACTTCTACTCTTAGCCGGGGCTGGCGGATTCTGTGCCTCAAGTTCTATGCGGAAGGTGACGGTATCGATATCTTTCATATTAGAGTCGTCAAATCGCCGTTGATGGTACCCCCCGCCTGCCGTCAGAGAGAAGTGATGAAACCGTTCCATCAATAAAAGCTCTATTTGATCTGAGGTGTAATCGGACGTTGCCTTGTTGTAATCCATGTCCCAGCGCTGATACCTGAGATCGATAGCTACTCTGCGTCTAAGATTGTAAATCAAGTCAAACATACCTCTGTGTTCTGTGGAGTCTTCCGCTAAACTTCTCTCGTAATCTAACTCCGTCCATTTATAACGCAGCCCGGCTGTGAACTTGGGGCCAAATTCATAGATAATGCGGGGCGTCAGCCTGTTGATGCTGTACTTGTCCCTGACCTGTTTGTTACTGAGAACGTCTGACTGAGATGGATTGCGGGTGACGTAGTACGACTCATCCAACCCTAAGGTGAGGCGATCAAAAGGCTTCGTTCTTGTCTTTAAAGATAGGGTATGCCCAACATAATCCTCTGTCTCTTGGCCGGGGGGATAAGGGTCTTTGTCGTCATAGTAATAGGCATCGAGGGTGTAGTCCAGATCAATGAGGCTTTTGCTCGTCTTATAACCGAAATAGATTCCCGGCTGCACGAGATATGTATGCACCTCTCTTTCATCGCGTTCCTTTTTGTAATAATTGGTATCCGACTGCCAACTGGTTGACACTTTGGGCTCGATCTTGAACTTCGGAGCTGAAAGGCCTGTCCCAGACAAAAATATGACCAGCAGGACTGTAAGAGATAGGGATATTATTTTTCTCACAGACATCACTCGTCTACAGTGTCCATAAAGAAGAAGGCAACGTTATATGATGTGTGAACAGGCATACAGAACCTCAGCAATGTTTTATTCGCCTTCGCCAATGGCTACGGCGAATTCCGCTTTGATACCCCGTCCCGATTTATCGAGACTGCGGGGAGCTTCATACGGGACTGGCCGGAGGCTGTTCATGGTCCCGAATAGGCGGCTCATCCTCTACCGGAGGCTCGACATTGGGAGCCTCGGATTCGTCATATGCTTCAGTCAGTCCAGGTATGGCACCCGCAGCAAGGGTCGTCTGTATAGTCTCATCATTCAATTTGGCAATCTCTTCGGCTCTTGCCTTTTTCTCTCCACTGCAAGCTATGGTTTCCAGGTTCAGGCTCGTCTGGCCACAATATGCGCATGTCTCAATAATCAGCCCAACCGCAGCCCCAACTACGTTGGTGGCCGTCTTATAAGCGGTCTGCGCCAGATCAATATTACCTGTATTTTCTACCTCGCCCGCAACCTCCGATAGCAGGACTGCTGCCCTATTTGCCGATTCCAGGGCCTCATCCAACAGTTCGCAATTACAGAACTCTCTGGCCATGGCTGTCATTTTGACCGCCTTGATGGACAAATCATCGGATAGCTTGAGCTTCTCCTCAACAGTCATTTCCTGGGCCAGAATAGGAGAAACTGATAAAGCCAGAATCAATAAACTGCAGAAGAAACCAAACACATGCGTCTGATTATTGAGATGCTTTCTCACGGCAAGTCCCTCCCTCTGAAGTTAGGTGCCCTATAACGCTGGTTTGACGTTGTGGACCTACTAAAAACATCCTCTTATTCACCACAATATGAGGCAGCACTGGAGTAACCACCTCAATTCTATGTAGAAAAAGGGCATACTGATCCTAACTATACGTCTTAAAACACCATATATAGTATAGTCAGCCCCAAAAGTCAACTATATTTTGTGTTTGTTAGGTCCCATCAACAACATTCTGTGGGAATTCAGACATGATTTTGTCTGCCTGGGTCTTGCCAGCCAAGGTAAGGAGCTTGTCGTATCCTTTTGAAAGATTGGGGGGCCTTGCTCGGGGGGAATGGGCGTCTGATGCCATGAAATGGACCATGTTCAGCTTAACGAGCTTCTCACAACACTGTGCGGCATTCGGTCCGAAGGCACCTAAGAGGCTGTCGGCGGTAATCTGGCAGAGGGCACCGGCCGAGATAAGGTCGCCAAGCAATGCCAGATTTTGTTGAATGGCGGGGTTCCTTTCGGGGTGGCTTATGATAGGCGTTACGTTTCCAATTTTGAGGCGTTCGACAAAAATGGTGGTTGCTTGAGAAATGAATTGATCGGGAAGTTCTAAAGAAATATATCGGCCTGTATCGTTCAGTGTCATCAAGTGGCCTTTCTCCAATGCATCAATGATCTCTATACTTAGACGGGCTTCAGAACCCGGTAACAGAGTTAAGGGGACATGGTGTTTTCTCAGGGCGGCTTTAAGTTCAGCACAGGCGGATAAGATGTTTGACCGCCTGTTGAAGTGAACGCCGTCAAGAGAGTGTGGAGTCGCAATGATAGTATGGATGCCGTCTTCAACCGCTATTCGGGCCATCTCTAAGGATTCCTCTATAGTGGCTGGGCCGTCATCTATTCCTGGGAGGATGTGGACGTGGATATCAATCATAGGGCATAGCGCATGGCGCATGGCGCGTAGAGCATAGCGAAAGACCCGTTGACAGGACCAAAAACTTAGACAGGATTTACAGGATATACGGGATTAAGTCTGTCATTTCAGTTTCATGCTGAACCTGAAATGAAAAAGACGAAGAATCGTGTAAATCATGCCTGACCCGCCTTCGCTGAAAGCTTCCGCCTACGTCAAGACTTCGGCAGGACAAGTCGGCGCGGCAAGCCCAGAAAAGTAGGGAGTATGGAGTAAGCAGTGGGCACTTCGTGCCAGCTCACAGCAAACGCACTAAAAGCCTGACAGGATTTACCCCAGTTAAATACGCTTTGCTGTCCTTCGGAATTTAACGGGGCAAGCAGGATGTACCCCAGTTAAATAGGCTGCGCATTTAACGGGGCAGGCAGGATTCTTGATACCCACCCGGCAAAAAAAACGAGGGAATAGCCACTATGCTACTCCCTCGAGACTTCTGATATTATTTGGAGGCGGCAATCGGATTCGAACCGATGTATAACGGTTTTGCAGACCGCTGCCTTACCACTTGGCTATGCCGCCACTGTGAGACCTCTGCAAAATGCCCTCTTTTGCCCAATCTCGGCGTCAGACTCGAATTTCAAGCCTCAACATACCAAAACTGTATGCCTCCGTTTGAAATTCTCGCGTTGACTCTCCCGCAGTCCTGCGGGATCGCCCTTGCGGGCAGCCTGACGGTTGTCCAATTCCACTGTTATGTGGAATTGCCCTTGACCTTGAACAAAACCCAATATTTTGCAGAGGCCTCAGTTACAGGAAAAAAATGGAGCGGGAAACGGGATTTGAACCCGCGACTTCAACCTTGGCAAGGTTGCACTCTACCGCTGAGTTATTCCCGCCCTATGTTGCAAGCTACTAATAGCCATCTCTTGCTTCTTTGTCAACAAGAAATCCTCTCCTACCCCCTGCCCCAACACCAGATAACGTCAATCTTTTCACCATATTATGCGCTTAGGAGCTCCCAGAACTTCATAAAATACTTGACGCCTGACCA
>JAQYVR010000139.1 GCA_030145395.1 Desulfobacteria bacterium | reverse complement strand
CCGAGAAAATTTTTGAGGTTTTCGAACGACACAAAACATCGAGCGGCGTGGAAGGTACGGGTATGGGATTAGCTATCGTAAAAGAGTTAGCGGAGCAACATGGCGGTGAGGTTTGGGTTGAACCCGGCCTGGAAAATGGGACAACTTTCTACATATCGATAGCGACCGACCTGTGACCTTGTGAGTTTGAGGAGGTAGACCTTGGCTGAGAAAGAAAAAGTAATAAATGTGCGATTGAGCAACGATGAGAAACCAGGACTGTATCTTACTCTCAAAGATTCAACGAGATTAGTACTGACCCGGGAAAACATAGAGAAAGTCACCATGGAATATTGGGCGAACCCGGACAAGATTCCTTCCGACGTAAGGAAGGCGGTTGAATTTCAAAGATGCGCATTTTGCCCCTTGAAGGGAACAGAGGATTTCTGTGACGCTTTGCGCCCTATATTACCATTGCTGGATGTCGTGGATAAATATAATTCTTTTGATGCAGTGACGGCCACCTTTAAAGGCGATGAAGCGGGATTGTGTCATGTTTCTTCTACTACCATGCAGCGCGCACTTACATACATTTCTAATTTGAGCTTGATTGGATATTGTCAAGTTGGCAGAAAGTACCGGAAATATTTTTCGGGGATAGTTCCAATTATGGAAACGAAGGAGATAGCAAACAGGCTATATTTGAATATGTACTGGATCCATAAGGGGAATAGAGAAACAGTAGATCAACTTGTCTCAAAGTTGAACGAGGACGTGACAATTACCACTCGGAATCAAATGAAAAGATTGCGTCTAATCTGCAAAAACGACGCTTTTTTGAATGCGTTTGTTCTGACTCACATGATTACCGAAGTTCTGTTCAAGTATAAGGACACGAAGCTCAGAGAACGGTTGGAGAGCCTTGAAGGGAATACACAATAGAGGTAAAAGTTCAGTTCCACCAAACAAGATCTCCTTTAAGAGTTGCAGCCCGGTCGGACACTGGCCTGGGACAGGATGGTAACACGTTGAATTTGAGTTAGGGATTAGACAAGATTGTCGTATTGAGGCGTTATGATGAAAATCGGCGTGATTTCAGACACGCATGTGAAGAAACCGACTCCTGAGCTTTCCGAGCTACAGCAAACGGTTTTCGCTGATGTGTCTCTGATTCTCCATGCGGGCGACCTCACCGAGCTTGAAGTGCTGGAGGCTTTTTCAGGCAAGGAGGTCGTTGCTGTTCAAGGCAACATGGACTCTGGTGCCGTCAGGAATCAACTCCCATCCAAGAAGGTCATAGAGATAGAAGGTTTTCGCATAGGTATCACCCATGGCTTGGGCAACCCGTTTGGGGTGCCGAAGAAGCTTGCCGGAACGTTTGATGGGGTAGATGTCATCGTGTATGGACACACTCATCGCTCTGATAATAAGGTCAGAGATGGGGTCCTCTTTTTCAACCCTGGAGCCTTTTCCAGCGGGGGATCTGTTGGTATTCTGACAACCGGGGAGAGGGTTTCGGGTCAGATCATAAAACTTTGATACGTCACTGTTTCTATTGTCGTTAACTCTTCCTAACTACCGATTCCACCTTAGCCTTTGCTGATGCTTCTTTGTCACGCCTGTCGTCAATCTTGATACTTGTGACGACTCGGAGGGCACCAGCTTCAAACGGCACCTCGTGCATCTTCAAGACAACGTCAAGGATCTCCTTTAGTTCCCCCTCAATGATAGTGCCCATTCCATGAATTTCATGGATTAGACCGGAATCCTTGAGCACTCCAACGCACGCAGCAACATAACTGCTCAGACTGGTGGACTCTGTTCCGATCGGAACTATGCTGAGTTCTGCTATCGCCATAAGATCCTCCGTTGATTTTTCCGTTCTTCCTACAAAGGCACATCTCGCCTTCTGGTAAACGATATATTTTCCCTGAGGCAAGCGTCAAGCGAAAAGACCCAGAGCAAGACCTGTCCGGCGATTTGGCTTGACGATGGTAGTCAGACGAGGCAAAATGACAGGTTCCACCGAGATTGAACAAACGGAAAAGGGGAGTCATCGAGGCATGTCCCTAGACAAGATTGTCGTACGCGGCGCACGCGAGCATAACCTCAAGAATATCGATATTGACATCCCTCGAAATCGATTCGTCGTGATAACGGGTATTTCCGGCTCCGGCAAATCCACACTGGCTTTTGACACACTCTATGCTGAGGGGCAGAGGCGATATGTTGAGTCGCTTTCAGCTTATGCTCGCCAGTTTTTGGAGCAGATGGACAAGCCGGATGTCGACAGTATCGAAGGCCTTGCCCCAGCCATCGCCATCGAGCAAAAAACGATCACCAAGAATCCTCGTTCTACGGTGGGCACAGTCACCGAGATCTATGATTATCTTCGACTCCTGTTTGCCCGCATCGGCAAGCCACATTGCCACAGATGCGGACAACCCATTACAGCCCAGACCAGCCAGGAGATTGTAGACAGCGTCATGGCCCTGAAGCCAGGCACCAAGGTCGTTATCATGTCCCCTGTAGTCACCTACGAAAAAGGAGCTCATCAAAGATTGCTTCAAAGACTGCAGAAGGATGGTTTCGCAAGGGTTAGGGTAGACGGCAAGACGTTTGACCTGGATGAACCGATTTCAATCGACAAGAAAAAGAAGCATACTATAGAAGTCGTGGTAGACCGCCTGATTGTTAAAGAACCGGCGCGCAATCGTTTGGCCGATTCTATCGAGCTTGCCATGGGCCTTTCAGAGGGTGTCGTCACCGTGGACCTGTTACAAGGCGAACCAATCATCTTTAGCGAAAAGGCGGCTTGCACGCTTTGCGGAATCAGTTACCCTCCCTTCACACCTGCCAGTTTCTCCTTCAACAGCCCGCAGGGGGCCTGCCCGGCGTGTGACGGCCTCGGCTCAATGATCGTCTTTGATCCCGACCTGATTGTGCCTGACCCTTCCCTCTCTTTGAGGAATGGTGCTATTGCCCCATGGGAAAATCGACATTCGGTATACTTCTACCAGGTGTTAGATGCTATCACGAAACACTTTAGCGTGAATATCTATACACCGTTCAACGAGTTTCCTGAGGCCCTGAAGGATCTCCTCTTGTACGGGTCCAAGGGCAAGGTTTTTCCTTTCTATCTTGAACGAGACGGCAGACGTTATACTTATTCCAGGCCTTTCGAAGGGGTCATTGCGAACCTTGAGCGGCGTTACAGGGAGACCAGGTCACACCATGCCCGTGAAGGTATTGAACGGTTTATGAACAGGCGACCCTGCCCTGAATGTCATGGCGCAAGACTTAAACCAGAAAGCCTTGCAGTAAAGGTTGGTGGCGAATCGATTCACCAGGTGTGCGGACATTCAGTCGCCAACCTAGTTGACCTTTTTGGAGCGATTTCTCTTGGCTCACGAGACAGTGTCATAGCTGGTCCCATAGCCAAGGAGATCACCGAAAGGCTCCGTTTTCTAACTCAAGTGGGACTGGGCTACTTGACGCTAGGCAGGGCTTCAGCAACGCTTTCCGCAGGAGAGGGTCAACGGATTCGCTTAGCCACCCAGATCGGTTCCAAGCTAACCGGCGTACTCTACGTTCTGGATGAACCGAGTATTGGGCTTCATCAGCGCGACAACCAAAAACTCCTCAGTACGCTCACACAGATGCGTGATTTGGGCAATACAGTGCTTGTGGTGGAGCACGATGCAGAATCAATCCTTTCAGCTGAGCATGTAATTGATATGGGACCGGGAGCCGGGGTCGATGGAGGACATCTTGTATTTGATGGCCCCCCCGAGGGTTTGCTTCGGCACGAGACCTCTGTTACGGGCCAGTATCTGTCAGGTCGCAGAACCATTCCGGTTCCTCCAAGGCGGCGTCAGTTGAAAAATGGCTATATAGTTGTAGAAGGGGCATCTACCAACAATCTCAAAGACATTTCCGTTCGGTTTCCTGTTGGATGTTTCTCGTGCGTAACCGGGGTATCGGGCTCAGGCAAATCGAGCTTAGTCATTGAAACGTTGTATCGAAGTCTGGCTCGTCGCTTCCATAATTATAGGAAAGCCGTGGGCAAATTTAGGCGGCTGGTCGGCCTTGAAAAGATAGATAATGTGGTCAACGTGGATCAGTCTCCAATCGGACGAACTCCACGCTCCAATCCAGCTACCTACACGGGCGTGTTCACTGACATTCGTGACTTGTTTGCAAAAACGCCGGAGGCCAGGACGCGGGGATATAAACCAGGACGCTTCAGCTTCAATGTAAAAGGGGGGCGGTGTGAGGCGTGTCGGGGGGATGGAATCATCAAGATCGAGATGCACTTCCTGCCCGATGTTCATGTGACATGCGATGTGTGCGGGGGGAAACGATACAATAGGGAGACCCTGAATATAAGGTATAAGGGGAAGAATATCTCAGAGGTGCTGGACATGACTGTGGACCAGGCCCTCGACTTCTTTTACAAGATCAAGAAGATAAGGACCAAGCTTCAGACCTTGGCGGATGTGGGCATGGGCTACATTCACGTCGGTCAACCTGCGACCACCCTTTCCGGCGGGGAGGCCCAGCGGGTCAAATTGTCGAGAGAACTCGGCAAGCGGTCAACAGGGAGAACCGCTTACTTTCTGGATGAGCCGACGACAGGGCTCCATTTTGCTGACATCCAGAAACTCTTGGACGTGTTAAATCGGCTCACGGACGCTGGTAATACGATCATAGTGATCGAGCACAATATGGACGTGATCAAGTCTGCCGATTACATCATCGATCTCGGACCGGAGGGAGGAGATGAGGGCGGCCATGTCGTTGGGTGTGGCACACCTGAAGAAATCACTGAACTCCCAGCTTCCCATACGGGAAGCTTTCTGAACAATGTGCTCCGCCTTCCGGCTTAGAAACACTGCTGCAAACGGAACATATTCTTGAGAACCGCTATAGATGCATTCTTGAGATGGGTTCTAGTGTTGCGTCCCATGAATAAGTTACATAATTTCCAAGGCCGCACAGGACCCACGGAGACGATATTGAAAATCCGAAATTCGAATACCGAAGCACGAAACAAATCCGAATGACCAAAACATTACGAACCTCTTTAGAACATTAGAAAATTTGAATCTTGGTGATTGTTTCGGATTTGCGGCTGTCGCCTTGAAACGAGACGGATTTCGTGCGTCGAATTTTACACGTTAATTACGAAACGTGCAGATCAA